>NZ_JBWKYJ010000008.1:0-90540 GCF_059423685.1 Acidovorax sp. GW460-11-11-14-LB4
CCCCCACCCCGCTACGAGGTGGCACCCCACCCGCGCCGCGGCATGGTGTGGGTGCCCGGCCACTGGGAGTGGCGCGGCCACCGCCATGTGTGGATGCAGGGCTACTGGGTCAAGGCCCGCCCCGGCTACCACTACCGCGAGCCCCGCTGGGTCGAGCACGGCGGGCGCTGGAACATGCAGCCTGGGGGCTGGGACCGCGATGGCGACGGCGTGCCCAACCGCCATGACCGGGATCGCGATGGTGATGGCGTGCCCAACCGCTACGACCATCGCCCGGACAACCCATACCGCCGTTAAGCCGAGGGGCGGCCGCCTGCGGTAGCGCGCAGGCCAGCCCCAGAGCGCCCCCCTGCGCCTACGCCAGGGGCGGCATCGCGCCTACAGCGCGGCGCCGGGTACCCGTGCACCATCGATACACCCGGTTCCACATCGAACCACCCACAGGAGACACTCATGGCCCGCCACCCGCTCACCGCAGCATCCCTCGCGCTTATGGCGTTTTTGGCCTTCGCTCCTGCGCAGGCCGCCACCCAGGGCACCGTCATCATTCAGTCCGGCCAACCCGAGCGCGGCTACCAGACTGCGCCCACCTACCAGGTGATTCCTGCGCCGCCACCTCCGCGCAATGAAGCGATGCCCCGCCCTCGCCGAGGCCAGGTATGGGAAGAAGGCCACTGGGAATGGCGTGGCAACCGCCACCACTGGGTGCGCGGCCACTGGGTGCAGGCACGCAACGGTTACCAATATCGCCAGCCCCAGTGGATCGAACGCGAAGGCCGGTGGGAGATGCAACGCGGTGGCTGGGACCGCGACGGTGACGGCATCTCCAACCGCAACGACCGCGACCGCGATGGCGACGGTGTGCCCAACCGCCGCGACAGCCAGCCGGACAACCCGCGCCGCAATTGAGGGAGCAACTCCCACCGCGACCAGGGCGCTGAGCAGGCCCCGTCCCTGCGGTAGCAGCGAACACTGCTACCGCAGCAACAACACAGCCTGACCGAGCCCCGGAAAGTCCGCCACCACCTCGGTACCTGGCGCCACCAGCACGGTGCCGGTGCACGACCCTGTGGTAACCCACTGCCCCGCGCGCAGCCCGCCCAGGCTGCGCGCGCCTTCGTTGGCCAGCCACACCAGCAGCCGCAGCGGGTCGCCCGCCGGATTGCCCCAGGTGGCATGCTGCACGGCCACTGTCCCGTTCACCGACAAGGTCACCGCTTGCGCCAGGGGCTGCACGGCAGCCACATCGTTGGTGCCAGCCCCCACAATCAGCGCCCCGTGGCAGGCCTGGTCGGCCAGGCGGCTCCACTCGCCCTGTTGCGCCCATGCAGCAAAGCGTGTGTCGCACACCTCAATGGCGGCGCGCACCGACACCACCGCCGCCAGCACCTCGGCGGCGCTGTAGGGGGTGGCGCGGGCGGGCAGGTCGGCCCCCAGTTCGTACACCAGCTCCGCCTCCACGCCCATCACGGCAAAACCCGCTGCAGACAGAGCAACCGCCTCACCCGCTGCGGCCGCCCACACCGAATCGCGCGTGAGAGCGGCCCGCGCGGGTTGCGCCTGGGGCGACGCGGCGCCGACCTTCCAGCCTGCGATGTCACCGCGCGCACGCACCACGGCGTCCTGCACCGCGTAGGCCTCGGCGGCATCGCGTGGGCGAAGCCCTGCGGGAAAGTCCAGCGGGCGGGGGGTGCGTCCCTCCCGGGCCTGGGTGATGACGGCGGCGCTGGCGACAGGGTCCAAAGTGGCGGGGGCGGGGGGCATGGCAAAACTCTCAGTGGGATAAGGGGTCGGCGGATTATCGGCACCTTCACCAGCGGCCCCGCGCCGCTGCATCAGCAACGATTGCGCCCCATTAGCCGCCGGAGTTGATCTTGCGCGCAGGCTTGGCCCCTAGAATCGGCCTCGCAGGAGAGCACGGCAGCCACAGGCCGCCGCTGCACCGAAGGCGCAAACTCCCATACACGCTCAGGTCCCGTACTGCACCATTCATCAAAGCCGTCTGGAGAGCCGCTTCGCGCAACGCGAAGCGCACCGAAGGAGCAAGCCGCAGCCCGGGTGGGTGGCGGTGAATCTCTCAGGTACCAAGGACAGGGGGAGCGGCAGCTAGGGCATTCATGCGCCAGCTGCACGCTATTGAATTCATAGCTGCCAGCGCATGTTGTTCTAGCGCCAGAGCCCAGAAAGGCTTTGAAAATCATGCGCGTGATCGTTTTGGGCGCCGGCTTGCTCGGCGTGACTTCGGCTTATTTCCTTTCGCAACTCGGCCACGAGGTGACCGTCATCGACCGCCAGGGTGCGCCCGGCGCCGAAACCAGTTTTGCCAACGGCGGCCAGATCTCGGTGAGCCACGCCGAACCCTGGGCCAACCCCAGTGCGCCGCTCAAGGTGCTGCAGTGGCTGGGCAAAGAGGATGCTCCGCTGCTGTTCCGCCTGCGCGCCGACATGCGGCAATGGCTGTGGGGCCTGTCCTTCCTGCGCAACTGCACGCCCGCGCGCACGCGCCACAACATCGAGCAGATCGTGCGCCTGGGCACCTACAGCCGCGACACGCTGCAGCAGCTGCGCGCGGCCACCGGCCTCCAGTACGACCAGCGCACGCAGGGCATCCTGCACTTCTATACCAACCAAAAAGAATTCGACGGCGCCCTGGCCCCTGCCGAGCAAATGCGCCAACTCGGCTGCGAGCGCCAGGTCATCAGCGCCGACGAGGCCGTGCGCATCGAGCCTGCGCTGGCCCACATCCGCCCGCAGCTGGCGGGCGCCACCTTCACGGCCGAGGACGAATCCGGCGACGCCAACCAGTTCACGCGCGAGCTGGCCAAGCTGTGCGAGGCGGCGGGCGTGCAGTTCCGCATGGGCCACCACATCACCGCGCTGCGCGAGGCAGGCGGCCGCATCGACCATGTGGAAGTGACCAATGCCGAAGGCCGCTTCGAGCGCGTGCGCGGCGATGCGTTTGTGCTGGCCATGGGCTCGTTCAGCCCGCTGCTGGCGCAGCCACTGGGCATCCAGCTGCCCATCTACCCGGCCAAGGGCTACTCGGTGACGATGCCGGTCAAGGACGCCAGCAAGGCGCACCAGGTGAGCCTGACGGACGACGAGTTCAAGCTCGTGTTCTCGCGCTACACCAGCGAACGCGGCGGTGATCGCCTGCGCATTGCCGGCACGGCCGAGCTGAACGGCTATGACCGCCACCTGAACCAGGTGCGCTGCGAGGCCATCGTGCGGCGCGTGGAGCAACTCTTCCCTGGCGCGGGCGACGCGAGCCAGGCGCAGTTCTGGAGCGGCCTGCGCCCCGCCACGCCCAGCAACGTGCCGCTGATCGGCAAGACGAAGGTGGGCAACCTGTTCCTCAACACCGGCCACGGCACGCTGGGCTGGACGCATGCCTGCGGCTCGGGCAAGGCGTTGGCCGACATCGTGAGCGGCCGCGTGCCCGAGGTGGACTTTGCGTTCCAGGGCTTGCAGGGGCGCGCAGCCGGGGCGGCGCTGGTGCCGTCGCGCACGGCAGCCTGAAGCAGCGCGCGGTTGCAGCGAGCCAAGGCCGTTGCAACCGCCGCGAGAGGCTGCGCCTACTTGGCCGCGCCTGTGGCGTGCGCCACAAACTGCGCCACGGCCAGCATGTCCTTCTCACTCATGCGCTCGGCATAGGACGGCATCACGCCGATGCCTGCCTTGAGCGCACGCAGCACACGGCCGGCGTCGGGTTTCAGCTCATCCAGCACCGGGCCTACCTGGCCCTCGGCCCCGGCGGCCTGCAGTGTGTGGCACACGGCGCAGGCGGGCTGGATCTTGGTGAACAGCTCCTTGCCCCGCGCCAGTTCGGCAGGGTCGGCGGCCCAGGCCGACGCACAGGCGCCAGCCGACCACACCGCCACGGCAAGGCGGCGCGCTCGGTTCAATCCACCCATGTCAGGCCACAGTCACGGTAACGGCGTGGTCGCGCCAGCTGGCGTTGTTGTAGCCGCCCAGGTTTTCCTCGCGCTGCTCGGCCTGCACATTGCCCGCCGTGTCGGTGGCGCGGCTGGCCAGCACATGGGTGCCCGCCTCCAGGCGCACGGGTAGCGCAAACTGCCGCCAGGCAAAGGGGCCCAGGTCGGGGCCGATGAGCTTGGCCGCCAACCAGGTCTTGCCGCCATCGGCCGACACCTCCACGCCCTTGATGCCGCGCGTGCCGCCAAAGGCCACGCCATGCACCTGCACCTGTCCGGGCTTGAGTGCCCCCTTGTCGGGCAAGGGGCCGTTGATCCACGACTTCACGCCCATCTCCCACACCGAAGGCTGGTCGGGGCTGGCCTTGCTGCCGGGCGGCGACATGCGGTAGCCGTGCGACATGATGCGCGCCTGCGACTGTGCGCTGGTAAACGCAACGCGCTTGACGTACTTGATGTTGTTCACGCCCTGGTAGCCGGGCACCACCAGCCGCAGCGGGCCGCCATGCGCCAGCGACAGCGGCTCGCCGTTCATCTCCCAGGCCAGCAGGGCGTCGTCCATCGCCTTCACGGGCACCGAGCGCTCCACCAGTACCGACAGCGGGTCCACACCTTCGGGCAGCTTCTCGCCCCCCGTGCCGGTCAGGTAGGCGGCACCATCGGCCAGCCCGCCCAGGGCGGCCACCACGTTGCGCAGCGGCACACCGCTCCAGACCACACAACCGGCAGCGCCCACCGACCAGGGGGTGCCGCTGGGCTTGCTGGGGAAAAAGCCCCGGCCATTGCCCGAGCACTGCAGCACGGTGGCCACGGTCTCCACGCCCAGCGTCTTGAGCTCCGCCAGCGTCAGGCTGCGCGGGCTCTTGACCCCTTCGACGGACACCGTCCACGCGTCGCGGTTGTCCAGGATGGCCGCGTCAGGCGCAGGCAGGTTGTTGCGCACGTACAGCTGGTTGGACGGCGTGATGACGCTGGTGCCGAACGCGGAGCGGCGCGTCTCCAGGGTGCTGCTGCTGTGCACAATCAATGCATCCGGCGACTTCCACCCCGCATAGGCGGGCAGCGGCTTGGCCGCAGACGCTGCGGCCTGCTGGGCCCGCGCACTGCCCGTCCATCCGGCCAGGCCCAGCGCGCTCAGGGCAGCAGCACTTCCGGCCAACATGTGGCGGCGCGGCAGGGTCATCGAATCTTTCATGGAAACGTCTCCAAATAGTGGGGTGGACAAAACCTTGTAGCCCCTCGCCATTGGGCGGGGACGGGGGATCGGGTCAGCCCGCATTCTGTGCGGCAGCTCCTCCTGCCGCACGCACGGCATCGTTAGCAGAAGTAACAAGAACAAAAGATCGGAAACATTCGTACGCAGGTGCGGGGGGCGTGGGCATATTCGCGCTTTGTTTTGGGGAGAGGAGCAGCGCAATGAACACCACCAGAAAACCGACCCGAGGCCCGCTGGGACTGCTACTTGTCCTATGGCTGGGATGCAGCGCAGCACAGGCCCAGCTGACGGCCATCGTGGCCGTGGAACCCACCGCCCGCAAGGCAGCGCATTCCATCCTGCGCACCGCTGCCGAATCAGGCCTGTCGAAAGCCGCGGGCCAGTCGGTGGCACTGACGACCAGCGAGGATATGGCCGACGTGATGCGCGCCACCCGCAGCGCGGGCTATGACATCTTCATTGGCCCTGCCCAGGTGGCGGCGTCTGCATTGCAACGTGGCTACGAACTGGTGGGCGCTACGCAAAAATCAGACAGATACCTGCTGGTCGGGCTGCAGCAGTTGGCGGCAGTGCCTGCGATGAAGGGCCGCAGGCTCTACCTGCCCCAGCAGGACTCGGTCTATACCTACATGGCGCGCGGCATGCTGAACGAGGCAGGGCTGTCGCTCCAGGACCTGCGCGCCGTGCAATACGAAAAATTTCCCCAGGCGGGCCTCACCGCCCTGACCCTGGGCACGGCCGATGCCACCGTGGTGCGCGAGGACGACTGGGCCGAATGGTCTGCGGCGTACCCCGGCATCGCGCGGGTGCTGGCCACGTCGCAGCCCGTTCCGGGCGGGTTCTCCATCGTGGTGAAAAAAGACCTGCCGGCGGATGCGCGCAACAAGCTGGCCCAGTGGTTCAACGCGTCGTCCTCCGCCAGCGGCCTGCAGCCAGTCTCCGTGCGCCCGGAGGCGGTGGAATACCGCCGCGTGGCCGAGCTGGGGCTGTTCACGCCCACCAGCCTGCCTGGGGTCAACCGTGTCACCGCGCGCGAGGCCCAGACCCTGCTGGCGCAGGGCGCCACGCTGGTGGACACCCGCACCGAAAAGGAATTCAAGACCAAGCGCATCCGCGGGGCCGTGTTCGCTGCGTATGTGGAAAAGAGCCTCAAGGACGTGGCCTTCAATGCCGCGCAGGATGACTTTCAGGCGCTGGACAAGCTCCAAGGGCTGGACAGAGCCAAGCCGGTGATTTTTGCGTGCAATGGCGCCGAATGCTGGAAGTCCTACAAGGCCGCCAAGGTAGCCTCCGCCAAGGGCTTCCAGTCGGTGTACTGGCTGCGCGGCGGGTTGCCCGAATGGGATGAAACCGGCCTGCCAACCGAAGGTGGCTAGGAGCCTGAGCAAGGCTTCTGGCCCCTGTCCTTACAATTGGTCGCTTCTCAACTCCCAAGGGCGCGCAAGGCGCCCTTTGTATGGAAATAGCAATACTGTTCGCCCTCATCTGTCTCAACGGCCTGTTTGCCATGTCAGAGATCGCTCTGGTCACGGCCCGCAAAGTCCGGTTGCAAAAGCTGATTGATGAGGGCGATAGCGGTGCCGCCGCGGCCGTGAAGCTGGGCGAAGACCCCACGCGCTTCCTCTCCACCATCCAGATCGGCATCACGTCGATCGGCGTGCTCAACGGTATCGTGGGCGAAGCCGCGCTGGCCGCGCCGCTTGCCTCGTGGCTGGAGCGCCTGGGGGTGCCACTGCCCTACGGCGGCTACGCGGCCACGGGCCTGGTGGTGGTGCTGATCACGTACTTCTCCATCGTGGTGGGCGAACTGGTGCCCAAGCGCATCGGCCAGTCGTACCCCGAGACCTTTGCCCGCCTGGTGGCACGGCCCATCAACTTTCTGGCGCTGGCCACCAAGCCGTTTGTGCTGCTGCTGTCCACGTCCACACGCACGCTGCTGCGCCTGTTGGGTGTGAAGGAAACCAGTGGCAGCCCGGTGACCGAAGAAGAGATCCACGCCATGCTGGTCGAAGGCACCACCGCCGGCGTGATCGAGTCGCACGAGCACACCATGGTGCGCAACGTGTTCCGCCTGGACGACCGCCAGATCGGCTCGCTGATGGTGCCGCGCGGGGATGTGGTGTGTCTGGACATCGATGCTCCGTTTGAAGACAACCTCCAATGCATTGAAGAGTCCGACCACGCGCGCTTCCCGGTGGTGCGCGGCGGCATGGACAACATCCTGGGGGTGATCAACGCGCGCCAGTGGCTGTCCCGCACCCTGCGCGACAAGGCGCGTGGTGGCCTGGCCGACCAGCCGCTGCAAACGGCGCTGTATGTGCCCGAGACCATCACGGGCATGGAGCTGCTGGACAACTTCCGCCTGTCGGACGTGCACATGGCGTTCGTCATCGACGAATACGGCGAGGTGCAGGGCATCGTGACGCTGCAGGACCTCATCGAGGCCATCACCGGCGAGTTCCAGCCGCGGGACCCCGAGACCTCGTGGGCGCTGCAGCGCGAGGACGGCAGCTGGCTGCTGGACGGCCACATTCCCGTGCCCGAGCTGAAGGACCGCCTGAACCTGGACGCCGTGCCCGAGGAAGAGCGCGGCCGCTACCACACCCTGAGCGGCATGATCATGCTGCTGACCGGCCGCCTGCCCAAGGTGACCGACACGGTGCAGTGGGAGGACTGGAAGCTGGAAGTTGTGGACATGGATGGCAAGACCATCGACAAGATCCTGGCCACGCGGCTGACGCCCGAAGAAAAAGCCGAGTCCGACGAGAACGGCGCGGGCTGACCGGCGTTGACGATGACGGGGGCTGCTGCGCCAGCCAGCCCCCTCCCCTCGTCTACCTCAGGACGGCAAGGGCTCGCCGTCCACAAACACGGTCAACACACCGGTGTAGCCGTACAGATGGTGGTGGGCGATCTCGCCGCCCGCAAAAAAGCCGGCCAGTGGCACATCGCCCAGCGCATGGCGCACGATCTGCAGCTCGGCGCTGGGCCCGCCAAAATGCGGCCCGCCCCGGCCCGAGCAGCTCACATAGATCGCGCCGCAAATGCGCCGCCCCGTCTGGGGTTGCGCTCCAGCATGTCCGTCAACGCCCGGCGCAGCGGCCAGTTCCCCTGGCGCGCCGGACGCCACCATGGGCGCGGGTTCCAACTCCTCCGGCGATAGTTCCTCGCGGATCTCGGCGCAGATGCGCATGAGGTCCGCCCGTGCGGCCGCCACGTTGCGCTGGCAGAACGCCAGGTGCATGCCGGGCTCCACATGGTCGGCCAAGGCCACACCCCGGCGGGAGCCGTCCAGCCCCAGGATATGGCGCACGCGCGTGTCGGTGCCAAAATGCCCCGTGCGGCGCTGGCCCTGTGGCTGCTCCCCCGCACTGACCAACCCGGCCAGCGTGGCGCGCACCTTGCGCAGGGCAGGCTGCGGGTCGCCACCGTCGAGCGACACCTGCAGCGTATCGAGCAGCACATCCAGCGCCGGCTCGCCATCCAGCGCAAGCACCACGTTCTCCTGCGCGGCCGTGATGGTGTGCAGCGCGCCCACGGGCTGGCAGCCCTGCGTGACGCGCGACACCAGCGACACGCCCGCGCCAAACGCCACGCCCGAGAGGCCCCCGTCAAACACGCCGCTGGCACCGCCCTGCCCGGCCATGTTGCCGTCGCCGCCCACGGCAAACTGCACGCTGGCCGTGCGGCTGGCGCTGAGGCCGCCAAACAGGTAGCCGGTGTCAGTGCGCGCGGCCATCTCGGTCAGCAGTTCGGCCAATTCCGGCGTGTGGCCGTCGGCATGCACCAGCGCGGTATGGGCCACAAAACCTGCGCCGGCATGCGGGGCGTGGGCGGGCAGCGGCGCCACGCCAGAAAACACGCGGTACTGCTCGGCCGGCACATCGAGCAGCATGACCGACAGCGCGGGCTCGTCAAAGTACTCGGCATTGTTGGCCGATACGCCCACGCCCACGGTACCGCTCCAGTCGGTCACCTCGGGCAGTTCGCTGCTCAGGTAGTCGAGCAGCGCCTGGGCCTCGTTGGCATAGTGGTCGGTGATGTACAGCAGGCCCAGGGTGGGCGCCGACGCGTAGTCAGGCAGCGCCATCTGGGCGCGCAACTGCGCCAGTACCAGCGCAGCGGCCATGCGCCACTGCGGGTGGGTGGCATGGCCGGTGGGGAAGAGTTTCATGGTGATGGTCTCCAGGCCTGGGCGGGGGTGGGGCAGTGCCGCGCCATCTGCGGGCTGCCACACCGGCCCGCTTTGGCGTCAGCCCGCTCGCTTGCGTGCCGCAGGGCTGCGGGTGCTGCCGGCCTTTTTAGCGGCGGGTTTCGTGGTGGTTTTGCGGGCTGCGGGTTTCTTGGCGGCAGCGGCCTTCTTGGCAGTGCCCGCTGAGGACGCGGCGGCGCGCTTGGCGCCGCCCTGCATGGTCTGCATGCCCTTGGCGGCAAACTGGCTGGCCATGCCGGTCGCCGTCTTGAGGGCTTCCTTGGCCAGGCCGGTGGCCATGTTCTTGGTGGTGTCGATGGCAGTCTGCTTGGCCGCGTCCTTCATGGCATTGGTGGCAATCTGCTGGAACTGGCTCGTGAGCGCGCCCCACCACTGCATCGGGTCCACCACGGCAGGCTCGGCGGCCGCCGCTGTCTTGCCCTTGGCTTTGCCTTTGGCGGGTTGAGGGGCGGGCTCGGTGTCAGCAGGCTCCTCCTCGGACTCGTCGGCAGCGCTGGCGCGGCCGGTCACGCGGGCGGCAGCACCCGCCACGGCCTCGGCGGCTCCGGTCACCGTGTCAGCGGCTTTTTGCACGCCGCTCATCACCGTGTCGGCGGTCTTGAGCTTGAAGGCGTTTGCCACATCGCCCATGCTGAAGTTCATGCCCTTGAGCGTGGCCAGGGTCATCTTCTGCACCTCCAGCGCCTGGATGGTGGCGGCCAGCGCGCGCGAGTTCTGCTCCAGCCAGAACTGCACGGCCTTGAGCTCGTCGATGCGTTTTTCCAGCTCTTCGACGCTGATGGTGGGCGCCACCCAATTGCTGAGGTTGGGCAACTGCGGAATGCTGCTGGACGCCCCCTTGGCAAGGCTTTGCAGAAAATCAAAACCGGGGACGAATTTGCCGAAACCGAAGTTGGATGTGTCGCTCATGGCCGCTCCGCAAGAGGTGGGTCGTGAGAACCTGCTGAAGGTTCTGAGGAGTCACAGCTTACTCCAATGCGTTGCGCCCGCGAAGGCGCTGCGGCGGCTGTCACCTCAGTGTTTATGCCCATCCATCATGCTGCCCGCCGTGGCGCCACCGGGTGCAGCCGTGCCCACGGGCAGCGTGAGGTTGAGCTTGCTTTCCACGCCCTTGGCGTCCTGGAACACCAGGGTGATGGGCACCGCGCTGTCCTTGGCCAGGGGCGCCTTCAGGTCCAGCAGCATGATGTGGTAGCCCCCGGGCTTGAGTTCCACCGTCTTGCCTGCGGGCAGGTCCAGCGTAGGCACCGCACGCATCTTCATGATGTCGCCTTCCATCTTCATCTCGTGCACCTCGGCAAGGCCGGCAGCAGGCGACTCGGCACGTACCAGGCGAGCACCGTCCTTGGCGGTCAGGCGCATGAATGCGCCCGTGGCCTTCTGGCCCTGCACGCTGGCACGCGCCCAGGCGCCTTCGACCTTGACGGCGGCGGTCTGGGCCCATGCAGGGGCACTCAGCAGTGCGGCAAAGACGGCAGCGGTGTGAAGCAGTTTTTTCATGGTGAATGTCTTTCGGTTTGCGAGAGAAGAAAGGGAAGCAGCAACAGGCTCTGGGCCCGACTGTCAGTGATTGTGGGCAGCGGCGCCACCGGTGGGCAGAATCTCCAGCGCAGCGGCAGGGGACTTCAGGTCCGACAGCTGCTGGCCTGCCTTGGGCACCTCGGTCCAATCGTTACGGCCCTCGGCGCAGACCTGGCGCACCGGCCAGTACACGGTGCCCGCCTGCTCCGGCGCCTGGGCCACGAGCACAAACTCGTCGTAGTGAGCGCTCTGCAACATGTCGTCCGGCGTCTTGGCCGTCCAGGTGATGCGCACCACGTCTTCGGTGATGCTGCGGCCGTGGCTGGTGTAGGGCTGGGCCAGCTTGTCGCGCTGCACCTCCAGCGTCCAGCCCGGCTTGGGCATGGGGCGCGCACCGCGCATGCCTGCAGGGATGTCCACCACAACCTGCCGCGTGGGCGACGCGCCGCAGCCGTGGCCGACCTTGAACGCGGCCTTGTAGCTGGCGCCGGCCGGGGCCACCTGGTATTCGAGCACCACATGGGCAGATGCAGTGCCAAACAGGGCTGTAGCGCTAGTCAAACATGCGGCAGCAGCTATCTTTTTCATAGTGTTCAGAGACATGGGATATTTTCCTTTCAGAGGCTTACCTTCAGCTCGGCCATGTAGCTGCGCTGCGGGTAGGGGTGGAAGTTCCAGAACTGGTAGTTGTTGAGGTTGTCGATGCCCACGGCGGCGCTGACCGCTTTGGTGATCTGGTAGCGCACGCGCACATCGGTGGTGAAGTAGCGGCTCGCGCCCTGGTAGGCAAAGCCGTTGGGGTCACTGTTGTCGAGCGTGCTGTACTGCTTGCCGCTGTAGCGCGCGCCCAGGGTGTACGACCACTTGTCATCGGGCCGGTAGGTGGCCACCGCAGTGGCGCGCCACTCGGGGATGCGGGGCTGCCATTGGCCGACGCTGGCCGGGAACTTGTCGTTGCGCGTGATCTTGGAATCCGTCCAGGTCAGGCTGCTGCCCAGCTCCAGCCCGCGCATGAAGACGTTGGTGGCCTGGTAAGCCAGCTCGATCCCCTTCGTGCGGATGGCATCCACGTTCTGCACGTTGGTCACGTTGGGTGTGACCAGCACATTGGTCTGCGAGTACAGCGCGTCCTTCGTGCGCTCAAAAAACGCAGTGAGGCGCAGCAGGCCATTGCCCATGTCGCGCTCGGCGGTCAGCTCGGTGGTCCAGCTCTTTTCGGGTTTCAGATTGGGGTCGTTGTTGATGAGCGTGCCGCTGCCGCTGATGCCGCCCTGGTACAGCTCGGCCACCGTGGGCATCCGCACGGCACGGCCGGTGGAGGCCTTGAGCACCCACAGGTCGCTGGCCTGGTAGGCCACGGCAGCCTTGGGCGACACATAGGTCTCGTTGCGCTCGGGGTGGCTCAGCGTGGTGGTGGCGTTGCCGGTCTGGCCATTGCTGGCGCTCCAGCGCTCGGCGCGGGCGCCCAGCACGGCCTTCCACCGTGGTGCGATCTTCCAGGTGTCTTGCGCCCACAGGCCAATGAGTTGCGTGTCGCCGTTGAAGGCCTGGTTGCGGGCGCCGGCATCACCGCTGATCCAGTTCGTCGTAGCGTTTTCGATAGTGCGCAGTTGGTAGCTGTCGCGCTGCAAGCCAAAGTCCACGATATGCGTGCCCTGCAGCCCATCGGGCCGCCAGCTGCCCTTGGCGGCCAGCGTGTTCCAGCCCGTGCCCTTGCTGTTGACGACGCGCCCTGCCCCGCCGTTCAGCGCGGCAGGCAGCGCCACAGTAGCAGCGCGCAGGGTGTCGGTCTGGTAGTCGTACAGGCTGGCGGCCACCTCCCAATCAAACACGCCCTGCGTGCGGCTCTTGACCGACAGGCCGTGCATGAAATGGGTGAGGTCTTCGTTGGACACATTGAAGTCCGTGGGCGCGAGCGCAAACGAGCGGCCATTGATGTTGACCGTGCCGCCGTAGACCGCATTGCCATTGGCATCGCGCAGGTAGCTGGTGGGGCGCCCCTCGGATGCGTTGTGCCACCAGCCGAAGGTGTAGGCGGCGCGCACGGTGGGCGAGAAGTCGTAGGCGATCTTGGCCTTGATGTGGTCTTGCTGCGTGTGGTACTGGGTGGCCGTGCCCAGCAGGTACCAGGGCTGGTTGCTGCGGTTGTTGCCCAGCACTGCGCCCGTCACGGGTGTGCCCGCGCTGCCCACGGTGCCTGCAGACACCAGGCGTGTGGGGAAGGTGAGCGGCTGGCCTTCGCTGTCGGTCTTGTTGAAGTTCAGGAACCACGACCAGTCGCCATTTTTGTTGCCCACCGAGGCGCTGACCTGCTTGCCGCCGTAGGTGCCGTTGGTGCTGTACAGGTCAAAGGGCTGGTGCTGATAGCTGACCTGCCCGTGCGCCTCGAACTTTGTCGGCATGCGCGTGACGTAGTCCACCACCGCACCCACCGAGTTGCCTGCATAGGCGGCCGAAAACGGGCCGTAGAGCACGTCCACGCGCTCAATTTCTTCCGGCGTGACCAGCATCCAGCGTGGCGCGTTGGTGGGGCCGTTGCCCAGGTAGTTGCTCAGCAAAATGCCATCGGCAAACACCATGGACCGCGCCGGGTTGCCCGTGCCCGAGGCGCGGGTGGACAGCACGGCGTGGTTGTAGTCGCCGATATAGCGCTTGCGCACCAGCAGACTGGGCAGGTACTTGAGGGCGTCTTCGCTGTCGGTGGCGTTGATCGCATGCTCGATCTGCTCGCGCGTCACGCCCTCGATGGTGGTGGGGATCTGCGTGGGCAGCGAGGTGGGCTGGCCGCCGGTGATGGTGACCACGCCCAGTTCCTTGACCGGGGCATGGCTGGTGGTGCTGGTGCTGTCAGCGGTCTGGGCGAATGCGGATGAAGCCCCGGCGGACGCGATGCCAAGGACGACGGGAAAGGCACTGGCCACGGCCAGCGCCATGCGGCTTTTGCGCATGGAAACTCCTGAAAATCAAACCAAATAGGCCGCAAGCGCAAGTGAATCATGCGCCAGCAGCTATCGAATCAATAGCGATTTCAGGAGAGCGATGGGGGCCCGCGCGGCGGCAGGGGCGCGGCGGTGCGCGCTGCAATGTGCGCGGCAGGGATGGGGCGCAGGGCATGCGCCAACGGGTGAACCACAGGCAGCTGGGCCTGCGATGCGGGAGGGGGAGCGCCCACATGCGCGCACATCGGGCAGTCCAGCGTGTGGCTGGGCAGCTCCTTGGCGCCGTCGTCGGTCTTGACCAGCACCTTGATCGCACCTGAGCCGGAGCAGATCAGCTCCATTGCCTGCGGGTGCACCAGCGGCGACGCAACGGCCACGCCGATCGACAACACAAACCACGCCAGCACACAGCGGGCGAGCCAGCGAAGGCTGCGGATGGTTTGGAGGGACGGCAACGACATGGAAGCGCCATTGTAGGTGCGCAGTCCGCGCCAGCCAGCGTACGGGTCATCTGCGTGACCGCCCCGCACCAGGTGCGGGCCTAGGATGTGCTCTTGCCCCTACAACACATCGGAGACACACCATGCTCACACTCTGCGGCTTTTCGGCCAGCAACTACTACAACAAGGTCAAGCTTGCGCTGCTCGAAAAGGGCCTGCCGTTCACCGAAGAACTGGCCTGGGTGGGCGAGACCGATCGCAGCGCCAGCCCGCTGGGCAAGGTGCCCTACCTGCGCACGCCGCAGGGAGCACTGTGTGAATCGGCGGTGATCGCCGACTACATCGAAGCCGCCCACCCCGATCACCCACTGATCCCGGCCGACCCCTTCCAGGCCGCCAAGGTGCGCGAGCTGATCACCTTTCTGGAGTTGCACCTGGAGCTGGTGGCACGCAACCTGTATCCGCAGGCGTTCTTTGGCGGCACCGTGAGCGACACCGCCAAGGAAAAGGTGGGCGCACAGCTGCAGAAGAACATTGCCGCCTTCGGCCAGTTGGCAAAGTTCAGCCCCTACGTGGGCGGCGACACCTTCACGATGGCCGACTGCGCGGCCGTCGTTCACCTGCCGCTGGTCAGCTCCGCCACCAAGATCATCTACGGCAAGGACTACCTGGCCGACCTGCCTGTGCGCGACTACCTCGCCCGCATGGCCGAACGCCCCCATGTGCAGCGCGTGAACGCGGACCGCAAGACCAACACCGCCGAGATGCTGGCGCGCCCGCCCAAGCGCTGAGCCCGCCACGCAGCGGTGTCACCAGGGTGGGGACACCGCGCGCCATCCCTTGACCTTGGTCAACCCAGCGCGCCGCGCACAGGCGCACCATGCAGGTATCCGATCACCCCGAGGAGACCCCGCATGGACAAGACCCAAGCCGCACCTTTCCGCCAGCAGTTACTGGCCCAGCAATCCGAGTTGCTGGCCCAGCTGGCCGCGCAGCGCGGTGGTGTCATCGGCCGCGCCGAAGCCGCCGCCGACCACTTCGGACAACCGGAAGACCCGCGTGCCCAGGTTGCCACCGAACGCGAGCTGGAATTTGCCCTGGACGAACGCGAGACCGCACACCTGGCGGCGGTCGAGGCCGCCCTGGCCCGCATCGAAGCCGGCACCTACGGCGAGTGCACGGATTGCGGCACCCACATCACCGCCGCCCGCCTGCACGCCACGCCCGAGGCCGCACGCTGTGTGCATTGCCAGGAAAAGGCCGAGCAACACCGGCGGGCGGCATGAGCGAATGCACGCACTCAGGCTGCTTCTTTCCCGTTTTTTGTCACTCCTTCAAGAAAGCCGATTCATGAGCACTTTTCACGCCGTTGTCTGGATGGACCAATCCGAAGCCCATGTGGTGATGTTCGATCGCGAACACGCGGAAGCCCAGCGCATCAAGTCCCGCAGCCACCACAAGCACCAGGGCAAGGCCGACGACCTCGCGCCGTTTTTTGCCGATATCGCCCAGACACTGACCCACACCCGCGAGGTGCTGCTGGCCGGCCCGGGCCTGGTGCGCAACCAGTTCCGCGACTGGGCCGCCAAACACCATGCGGCCGTGGCCGGCGTGGTGGTGGACTCGGTGGCCGCAGACCATCCGACAGACGCCCAGCTGGTGGCCATGGCGCGCCAGTATTTCAAGAAGTTTGACAACATGGCCGCCGATCCGTCGGTCGCCTGACCGACCTGCAGGCCACGCCACGGTGTGGCACTGGCTGCTATCCTCTGCGGGATGCGCAGCCTTTTTCACCTCGCCTTTCACGTCACCGACCTGGATGCCGCCCGGCGCTTTTACGGCGGCGTGCTGGGCTGCCTGGAGGGCCGAAGCACCGACACCTGGGTGGACTTCGACTTCTTCGGCCACCAGATCTCGTTGCATCTGGGCACGCCGTTTGCCAGCGCCCGCACCGGGCACGTGGGAGACCATCTGGTGCCCATGCCGCACTTCGGCGCCATCCTGGAGTTGCCCGACTGGCATGCGCTGGCCGCACGACTGAAGGCCGCCGACACCGCCTTCGTGCTGGAGCCGCAGGTGCGTTTTGAAGGCCAGCCGGGCGAACAGTGGACGATGTTCTTCCACGACCCCAGCGGCAACCCGATCGAGATCAAGGGCTTTCGCTCGCTGGACGCGGTGTACGCAACGTGAGCTACACCTTCGCGTCGGCCACCATCCTGCTCCTGCTGATCACCGATCCGCTGGGCAACATCCCCATCTTTGCCAATGCCCTGCGGGGCGTGGCGCCCGAGCGCCGGGCGCGGGTGATCCTGCGGGAGGTGCTCATTGCGTTTGCACTGCTGCTGGTGTTCCTGTTCTTCGGAGCGGAGTTCCTGCGGGTCATGAATTTGAGCGACTTGTCGCTGCAGATTGCCGGTGCCGTGGTGTTGTTTCTGATCGCACTGCGCATGATCTTTCCGTCGGCGGACGGACCACAGGCGGAGCTACCGGGCGAGCCGCTGATCGTGCCGCTGGCCATCCCCGCGCTGGCAGGCCCTTCGGCGCTGGCCACGGTGATGCTGCTGGTGGCCCAGGCCCCGGAGCGGCGATGGGAATGGGTGGGCGCACTGTGCGTCACCATGGCCGTGTGTGCCGTGGTGTTGCTGCTGGCCGAGCGCATCCAGCGCCTGGTGGGCGAACGCGTGGTGATGGCGTTTGAACGCCTGATGGGCCTGATCCTGGTCGCGATCTCGGTGGAGATGCTGATCCGGGGAATCAAGCAGCTGGCGCACCAGCTGTAGCCCGCGCCAGGAGCCGCTGGCCACGGCCCTCGTGTGTGCGTGGCGCCGTTCACAGCGCCCCGCAGCACCATATGGCGGCCGCTTCCTTCAGCGACGCTGCAGGATCGGCATGGTCCCCAGGGCAAACACCGAGTTGGGCACGTTGACCCGCGCCATCAAAGGGCGGGGCTTGGGTGCCAGCGGCAGCTTGGCCCGCGCAGCAGGGGCCTTCTCCTCCACGACCGTGCCCTGCTCCAGCGCCTGGGTGACAAGGTCCTGAAGCGTCACCGACTGCAGGTACTCCATCACCCGGGAGTTGAAGCTGGTCCACAGTTCTCCCGTCATGGATTTGACCTGGGCGGCCTGACTGGGCCCCAGGTTCTGCAGCTCGTCGGTCTTGAGGTTTTCTACCGCCAGGATGATTTCAGCCACCGATACCTGCTCCGCTTGCCGCGCCAGGGTATAGCCGCCACCGGGCCCTCGGGTACTGTCTACCAAGCCGGCGCGGCGCAGTGCGCTGAACAGCTGTTCAAGGTAAGACAGAGAAATCCCCTGCCGTGCGCTGATGGTGGACAAGGGCACGGGCCGCATCTTCTGGCGCAGGGCCAGGTCGGTCATGGCGGACACCGCCAGCTGTCCTCGGGTCGTGATACGCATCGTTGCTACTCCTTGTGAACACAGGCAGCTCCAGGCCGCAGCGCAGATCGCCACGGAAGCTGCCAAACGTCAATGTAGAGAATTTCATACTTCGCGTATATTCGTTTTATTGAGTTTTATTCTTCGATTTATACGAAGTATTGACAGTATGAACTTCAAGCACCTGCGCTATTTCTGGACGGTTGCCAAGGCTGGCGGTGTGATGCGGGCCGGTGAGCAGCTCAACACCACTCCGCAAACACTGTCCGGCCAGATCAAGCAGCTGGAAGAATGGCTGGGCCACGACCTGTTCCGGAAAAGGGGACGGGGACTGGAGCTGACCAGTGAGGGGCGTGTGGCCCTGGGTTATGCCGAACAGATCTTCGCGCTGGGCGACGAGCTGGAAAAATCCATCCGGCTGGCGCGTGGACAAGAGAAGCCGCTGGAATTCCGCGTGGGGGTGGCCGACTCGATAGCCAAGTCGGTGGCCTACCACCTGCTGGAGCCTGCACTGGGCATGCCGCAGCGCGTGCACATGACCTGCCATGAGGGCAAGTTCCCCGAATTGATTGCGCAGTTGAGCCTGCACCGGCTGGACCTGGTGTTGGCCGACGAGCCTGTTTCCAACAAGATCGGCGTCAAAGCCTTCAACCACCCGCTGGGCACCAGCAGCATGAGTTTTTTGTGCGCTCCCGCCCTGCGTGCGCAGTTGGAGGGGCCGTTCCCCCAGTGCCTGCATGGTGCGCCCATGCTCATCCAAGGTCCCATGTCGTCCGTTCGCCAGCAACTCGACCACTGGCTGAACAAGCACCACCTGCAACCCCGCCTGGTCGGCGAGTTTGACGACAGCGCGTTGATGAATGCGTTTGGGCGTGAAGGCCGGGGCATCTTCACATCCCCCTCCGTGCTGGAAGAGGAGACCACTGCTCAGTTTGGCGTGGAGGTTATCGGCCGCTCCTCAGACTTGGTGGAGGAATTCTTTGCGATCTCCATTGAAAGGCGCATTACGCACCCCTGTGTGGTGGCCATCACCAAGGCCGCCAAGGCAGATCTGTTCGCTCACTGAGCCGGTAGGAGCGCGATGGCGCTCTGCGCAGGAGGAACAAGTTGTCATCAACACGCCAACTCGCGCCCTCATGGAGGAGCACAAGCAACGAGTGAGAGCACAAACAAAAACGCCCACTGTGGAGTGGGCGTTTTGTTTTAGCAATGCTTGCTATGTTTTGGTTGCGCGAGAAGGATTTGAACCTCCGACCTTTGGGTTATGAGCCCAACGAGCTACCAGACTGCTCCATCGCGCGGTAAGAAATAAATTATACCCTATTATTCAGCTGCTGCCGAATTATTTTCGGTTTCTGCGGCACGATCGACCAATTCGACCAGGGCCATAGGCGCATTGTCACCCACGCGGAAGCCCATCTTCAGAATGCGGGTGTAACCGCCAGGACGCACCTTGAAACGCGGGCCCAGGTCGTTGAACAGCTTGGTCACGCTATCACGGTCACGCAGACGGTTGAATGCCAGGCGGCGGTTGGCGACAGAATCTTCCTTGGCCAAGGTGATCATGGGCTCGATCACGCGGCGCAGTTCCTTGGCCTTGGGGACGGTGGTCTTGATGACTTCGTGCTCGATGAGCGAGTTCATCATGTTCTGCAGCATCGCGAGGCGGTGCGAGCTGGTGCGGTTGAGTTTGCGAAGGCCGTGTCCGTGGCGCATGGTGCTTTCTTTCTACTGTCTATGTAATTAAATCAGGCAGCCGTATCAGGTACTGTCCGAGGCACTGTTCCCTTGAGGGAACGAAAAGTCCCCCTTGCGGGGGACATCAAACCGGGCGCCCAAAATTTGGGCAGCCTTCGATTATAGCTTTGGCTTAACGCTTGTCCAGACCTGCTGGCGGCCAGTTCTCAAGCTTCATGCCCAAGGTGAGGCCACGCGATGCCAGCACTTCCTTGATTTCGTTGAGCGACTTGCGGCCGAGGTTAGGCGTCTTGAGCAGCTCGTTCTCGGTGCGCTGAATCAGATCACCGATGTAGTAGATGTTCTCCGCCTTCAGGCAGTTGGCTGAACGCACGGTCAGTTCCAGCTCGTCCACAGGACGCAGCAGGATCGGATCGAACGTCGCATTGCCACGTGGGCCTGCGGGTGCGTCGAACGCAGCCAGCTCGCCGCCTTCCAGCTGCGCGAATACCGCCAGCTGTTCCACCAGGATCTTGGCAGATGCCCGCACGGCATCTTCGGCAGTGATCGCGCCGTTGGTCTCGATCTCGACCACCAGCTTGTCCAAGTCGGTACGCTGCTCCACACGGGCGCTTTCCACGGTGTAGCTCACACGCTTCACGGGGGAGAACGACGCGTCCAGCACGATGCGGCCAATCGACTTGGTCGACTCGTCGGCATAGCGGCGCAGATTGCCGGGCACATAGCCGCGACCCTTCTCTACCTTGATCTGCATGTCCAGCTTCCCGCCGGCAGACAGGTTGGCGATCACGTGATCAGGGTTGACGATTTCCACGTCGTGAGGGGTCTGGATGTCACGGGCAGTGACCACACCTTCGCCATCTTTACGCAGGCTCAACGTCACTTCATCACGGTTATGGAGCTTGAACACCACACCCTTGAGGTTCAGCAGGATATTGACGACATCCTCTTGAACACCGTCAATAGACGAATACTCGTGCAGAACGCCTGCAATGGTGACTTCCGTCGCTGCGTAACCCACCATGGACGAGAGCAGGACGCGCCGAATGGCGTTGCCCAGCGTGTGGCCGTACCCACGCTCGAACGGCTCCAGTGCGACCTTGGCACGGTTGTGGCCAAGCTGCTCGACATTGATCGCCTTGGGTTTCAGCAAATTGGTTTGCATTCAGACTTCCTCTCAATACCCCCAGCTCGTTACACCGGTAAGGCTGGTGAAGCGCCTAAACCGCGATGCCTCGCGGTTCAGGGACGGTTTTCTTGAATTACGTACTCGACCGATTAGCGCGAGTACAACTCAACGATCAGCGATTCGTTGATGTCGGCGCCAAACTCATCACGGTCTGGCACCTTCTTGAAGATGCCTTCTGCCTTCTCGGCATTCACTTCCACCCATGCGGGCATGCCCACTTGAGCTGCCAGTTGCAGGGCTTCCACCACGCGATTTTGCTTCTTGGACTTTTCACGCACAGCCACCACGTCACCCGTCTTCACGAGGTACGAAGCAATGTTCACGGACTTGCCGTTCACGGTGATCGCCTTGTGCGACACCAGCTGACGCGCTTCAGCGCGAGTGGAGCCGAAACCCATGCGGTACACGACGTTGTCGAGACGAGATTCCAACAGGAACAGCAGATTGGCGCCAGTGTTGCCCTTCTTGCCTTCGGCGGCTTCGAAGTAACGGCGGAATTGCTTTTCCAGCACACCGTACATGCGCTTGACCTTCTGCTTTTCACGCAGTTGCAGACCGTAGTCAGAGGTGCGGGCACCCGAGGTGCGGCCGTGCTGACCAGGCTTGGAGTCGAACTTGGACTTGTCAGCGATCGAGCGGCGTGCGCTCTTCAGGAACAGGTCAGTGCCTTCACGGCGGGAGAGTTTGGCCTTGGGGCCGAGGTAACGTGCCACTTGAGCTTCCTTTGTGTCATCTACCGCAAACCATTGCGGGAGCCGCCTGAGGCGCTTGCGCGTTCACAGGCGGCGGTGGGCTTAGAGAGATTAGATACGACGGCGCTTTTGAGGGCGGCAGCCGTTGTGTGGCACCGGGGTCACATCGGAAATCGATGTGATACGAATGCCCAGTGCGCCCAATGCGCGCACCGAAGACTCACGACCAGGGCCTGGGCCCTTGATTTCAACGTCAAGGTTCTTGATACCTTGATCGATGGCAGCGCGACCGGCCACTTCCGAAGCCACCTGGGCTGCGAATGGAGTGGACTTGCGCGAACCCTTGAAACCTTGGCCACCGGACGAAGCCCACGACAGAGCGTTGCCCTGACGGTCGGTGATCGTGATGATGGTGTTGTTGAACGAGGCGTGCACGTGTGCAATGCCGTCCGAAACATTCTTACGGACCTTCTTGCGAACGCGCTGAGCTGCGTTATTGGCAGGAGACTTAGCCATGATGATCTTTCAATCTTTATTTCTTCAGTGCAGCTGCACCCTTGCGCGGACCCTTGCGAGTGCGAGCATTGGTACGGGTGCGCTGACCACGCATTGGCAGACCGCGGCGATGGCGGAAGCCACGATAGCAGCCGATGTCCATCAAACGCTTGATGTTCATCGTGGTTTCGCGGCGCAGGTCACCTTCAATGGTGAACTGCTCGATTTGCTCGCGAATTTTTTCCAGATCGCCGTCCGTCAGATCCTTGATCTTCTTGGAGTAAGCGATACCAGTTGCTTCGCAGATCTTGCGAGCGCGGGTGCGACCAATGCCAAAAATGGCGGTCAAACCGATTTCCGCGTGCTTGTGCGGCGGAATGTTAATGCCAGCGATACGTGCCATATGCGTCCTCTAATACTTTCCAATCAACCTTGGCGCTGCTTGTGACGCAGATCCGTGCAGATCACGCGCACCACACCCTTGCGGCGGATGATCTTGCAGTTGCGGCAGATTTTTTTGACCGAAGCCGAAACTCTCATTGCATTCTCCTAAAACTTTTCCATCCGTCCCGGCTGCTTCGCACGGAACACAATTTGTGCCCGCGAAAAATCGTGGGGCGCCAACTCAACCGATATCCAACTCTTTGCAGGCAGCGCTGGGCGCTGCCCTCGTGATGTCAACCGCCTGCACTGCCTTTGAAGTTCGCCTTCTTGAGCAGCGATTCGTACTGTTGCGACATCATGTAGTTCTGGACCTGGGCCATGAAGTCCATGGTCACCACCACGATGATCAGCAGGGAAGTTCCACCAAAGTAAAACGGTACGTTGTACTTCAGGATCAGAAATTCCGGCAACAGACACACGAAGGTGATGTACACGGCACCGGCCAAGGTCAGGCGAACCAGGATCTTGTCGATGTAACGCGCAGTTTGTTCACCGGGACGAATGCCTGGGATGAACGCGCCGCTCTTCTTCAGGTTATCTGCTGTCTCGCGGCTGTTGAACACCAACGCTGTGTAGAAGAAGCAGAAGAAGATGATCGCAGCGGCATAGAACATCACATAGATCGGCTGACCTGGAGTCAGTGCACCCGAGATGTCCTTGAGCCACCGCATCGATTCACCAGCACTGAACCAGTTCACCACAGTCGCAGGTAGCAAGATGATCGACGACGCGAAGATCGGAGGAATCACACCAGCCATGTTCAGCTTCAAGGGCAAGTGCGACGATTGACCGCCATACACCTTGTTGCCGACTTGTCGCCGTGCATAGTTCACCAGTATCTTGCGCTGACCACGCTCCACAAACACCACGAAGTAAGTCACCAGACCCACCACGATAACGATGAAGATGGCTGCCAAGATGCTCATCGCGCCAGTACGAACCAGCTCCAGAAGACCACCGATCGAACTGGGCAACCCGGCGGCGATACCACCGAAGATCAGGATCGAAATCCCGTTGCCCAGACCACGTTCGGTGATCTGCTCACCCAGCCACATCAGAAACATGGTTCCGGCCGTCAAACTGACCACCGCAGTCAGGCGGAAGCCAAAACCGGGGCTCAGAACCAAGCCAGCAGAGCTTTCGAGAGCCACGGCAATACCCAGAGACTGGAACAGGGCCAGGCCCAGGGTTCCGTAACGGGTGTATTGCGTGATCTTCCTGCGACCAGCTTCGCCTTCCTTCTTCAACTGCTCAAACGCGGGCAGCACATAGGTCATCAGCTGCATGATGATCGATGCCGAGATGTACGGCATGATCCCCAGTGCGAACACTGTGAAACGCGACAGCGCGCCACCCGAAAACATGTTGAACAGGTTCAGGATGCCGCCCTGCTGGCCACTGAACAGCTGCTGAAGTTGGGCTGGATCGATACCAGGCACAGGGATATGAGCCCCGATGCGGTATACGACCAGCGCCAGCAACAGAAAAACCAGACGACGACGCAGGTCGCCGAATTTTCCGGTCTTTGCAATTTGAGCCGCGCTAGTAGCCACAGATGCCTTCCTTCAGTGCCACACTCAGGCGACGCTGCCGCCAGCAGCTTCGATGGCTGCCTTGGCACCAGCCGTAGCACCCACGCCAGACAGCTTGACTGCCTTGCTCAGGGAACCGCTCTTGATGACCTTGACCACCTTGGCCAGCTCGCCCACCAGACCAGCTTGCTTCAGTGCCAGCACATCCACTTCGGCCAGACCCAGTTGGTCCAGCGCCGTCAGCGTAACTTCTGCATTGAACTTGAGCAGGTGCGACTTGAAGCCGCGCTTGGGCAAGCGACGTTGCAGCGGCATTTGACCGCCTTCGAAGCCCACCTTGTGGTAGCCACCAGAGCGGGACTTTTGGCCCTTGTGACCACGGCCAGCGGTCTTGCCCAGGCCGGAGCCGATACCACGGCCTACGCGGCGCTTGGCATGCTTGGCGCCGTCTGCGGGCTTGATGCTATTGAGTTCCATGATCTATCTCTCAGACGATTTTGACCAGGTAGCTGATCTTGTTAATCATGCCGCGAACTTCGGGCGAATCCTTCAGTTCGCTGACGCTGTTCAGCTTGCGCAGACCCAGGCCACGGACGGTGGCGCGGTGCGATTCCTTGGTGCCGATCGGGCTGCGCACCAGTTGAATCTTGACGGTTTGTTGCGTTGTCATATTCAGGCTCCGGTTCAGGCGAAGATGTCTTCGACTGTCTTGCCGCGCTTGGCTGCAACGTTCGACGGAGTCGTCGAATTGACGAGCGCGTCAAAGGTAGCACGGACCATGTTGTAGGGGTTGGACGAACCATGGCTCTTGGCCACGATATCGGTCACACCCAGTACTTCAAAGACTGCGCGCATAGGACCGCCAGCGATGATACCGGTACCCTTGGGTGCGGGAGCCATCATCACCACTGCCGCGCCATGGTGGCCGGTCACGTTGTGATAGATGGTGCCGTTCTTCAGGGACACCTTGACCATGTTGCGGCGGGCTTCTTCCATCGCCTTTTGCACAGCAGCAGGCACTTCCTTGGACTTGCCCTTACCCATGCCCACGCGGCCGTCACCATCGCCAACCACAGTCAGTGCGGCGAAACCGAGAATACGGCCACCCTTCACGACTTTGGTCACGCGGTTGACCGCGATCATTTTTTCGCGCAGACCGTCGTCACGACCTTCGTCTTGCACTTTGGGTTGAAATTTAGCCATTTTTTTATTCCGCTCCGCTTAGAACTGCAGGCCGGCTTCACGGGCTGCGTCGGCCAAAGCCTTGACGCGACCGTGGTAAGCAAAGCCTGCGCGATCAAATGCAACCTTCTCGACACCTGCAGCTTTCGCCTTTTCAGCGATCCGCTTGCCGATGATCTGGGCTGCAGCGGCATTGCCACCCTTGCCCGAACCGCCGAGCGACTTGCGCACGTCGGCTTCTGCCGTCGAAGCGCTTGCCAGCACCTTGCTGCCGTCGCCGGAGATCACACTGGCGTAGATATGGAGGTTCGTACGGTTCACGGTCAGACGCGCCACGCCTTGCTGTGCAATGCGGATGCGGGTCTGGCGCGAACGACGAAGACGCTGCTCTTTCTTGGTCAACATGTTGCAGCTCCTTATTTCTTCTTGGTCTCTTTGATCGTGATCTTTTCGTCCGCGTAGCGGATGCCCTTGCCCTTGTAGGGCTCGGGTGGACGAACAGCACGGATCTCAGCGGCGATCTGACCGACGCGTTGACGATCAGCACCCTTGATCACCACTTCAGTGGGGGTAGGGGTGGCAACCGTGATACCAGCGGGCATCTCGATGTTGACCGGGTGCGAATAGCCGACGGCCAAGTTCAGCTTGGAACCGGCTGCAGCAGCCTTGTAACCCACGCCTACCAAGCTCAGCTTCTTTTCGAAACCCTTGCTGACGCCGACCACCATGTTGTTGACCAACTGGCGAATCGTGCCGCTCATGGCATTGGCTTCGCGGGAATCATTAGCAGGCTCAAAGCTGAGCTTGCCTTCATTGCTGGACACCTTCACCAACGCGTTTTGCGCCAGCGACAGGGTGCCGCCAGAACCCTTCACGGAGATCTGGTCACTCTTCACGGACACATCCACACCTGCGGGGATGGTCACGGGCATTTTTCCTACTCGGGACATTTCAGTTTCTCCTCAATGCCGCGGGTTAGGCCACGTAGCAGAGCACTTCGCCACCGACACCGGTAGCGCGCGCCTTGCGATCGGTCATCACGCCCTTGGGCGTTGTGACAATTGCCACACCCAGACCGTTCATGACTTGTGGAATGGAATCACGGCCTTTGTAGACACGCAGACCAGGGCGGCTGACGCGCTCGATGCGCTCAATCACTGGACGGCCTGCGTAATACTTCAGGGCAATTTCGAGTTCGGACTTGCCAGCTTCGGTCTTTACCTGGAAGCCGTCGATATAACCTTCGTCCTTCAGCACCTGGGCGATGGCGATCTTCACTTTGGAAGATGGCACCAGAACCGTGGCCTTGGAGACCATCTGTGCATTACGGATGCGGGTCAGCAAGTCAGCGATGGGATCACTCATGCTCATGTTTAATCTCTCCTGCCTGCTTACCAGCTGGCCTTGGTGACACCTGGGATGTCGCCATTGAAAGCCAGTTCGCGGATCTTGGCGCGAGCCAGACCGAATTGACGGAAGGTGCCACGTGGACGACCGGTGATTTCGCAACGGTTACGCTGACGTGTGGGGTTTGCGTTGCGCGGGAGCTTTTGCAGGCCCAGGCGGGCTGCATCACGCTCTTCGTCGCTGCGCTTGGCATCGCCAGCGATTGCCTTCAGTTCCGCATACTTGGTTGCGTACTTGGCTGCCAGTTTTTCGCGCTTCAGTTCGCGCTGGATCAAAGCTACTTTAGCCATGCTTCGCCTCAGTTCTTGAACGGGAAACGGAAACCAGCGAGAAGCGCCTTGGCTTCTTCGTCGGACTTGGCCGTCGTGGTGATGCTGATATTGAGACCGCGCAGGGCGTCAACCTTGTCGTACTCAATTTCAGGGAAGATGATCTGCTCTTTGACGCCGATGTTGTAGTTGCCACGGCCGTCGAAGGCGCGACCGGAGATACCACGGAAGTCACGAACGCGGGGCAGCGCCACGGTCACGAAACGATCCAGGAACTCATACATCTGCACGCCACGCAGCGTGACCATGCAACCAATGGCCTGACCTTCGCGGATCTTAAAACCAGCGATAGCCTTCTTGGCCTTGGTCACCACAGGCTTCTGACCAGCAATCTTGGTCAGATCGGCCACAGCGTTGTCCATCACCTTCTTGTCCGAGACTGCTTCGCTCACGCCCATGTTCAGGGTGATCTTGGTCAGACGGGGAACCTGCATCGGCGAGGTGTAACCGAACTGCTTGGTCAGCTCGGGAGCGATCTTGTCGCGGTAAATTTCTTGGAGTCGTGCCATGTTTACCCCTTAGGCCGCCTTGATTTCAGCGCCGCTGGACTTGAACACGCGAACGCGCGTGCCGTCAGCCTGCACCTTGATGCCCACGCGATCAGCCTTGCCAGTAGCGGCATTGAAGATGGCCACGTTGGACTGGTGAATCGGCATGGCCTTTTCGATGATGCCGCCTGTCGTACCCTTCATAGGGTTTGGCTTGGCGTGCTTTTTGACCAGGTTGATACCGTCGATGACGAGGTGAGAGTCATCCTTGCGCAGCGACACAGTGCCACGCTTGCCCTTGTCACGGCCGGTCAGCACGATGACTTCGTCGCCCTTGCGAATCTTGTTCATGGCGCGTCCTTAGAGAACTTCAGGAGCCAGGGACACGATCTTCATGAACTTCTCGGTACGCAGTTCACGCGTCACGGGTCCAAAGATGCGGGTGCCAATGGGCTCCAACTTTGCATTCAGCAACACTGCTGCGTTGCCATCGAATTTGACGAGCGAACCGTCGCCGCGACGAATACCCTTCGCCGTGCGAACCACCACTGCGCTGTAAACCTCGCCTTTTTTGACGCGGCCACGTGGAGCGGCTTCTTTGATGCTCACCTTGATGATGTCGCCAACGCTTGCATAGCGACGCTTCGAGCCACCCAGCACCTTGATGCAAAGGACGGACTTGGCGCCGGTATTGTCGGCAACCTCTAACCGAGATTCTGTCTGGATCATTTCAATATTCCCAACTTGCACCAGAAGACGACAGCCCCAGAGAACTTCTCAAGGGCTGCAAATCAGCCAGTCAGTCTTGGGCCCGTCGTCCGCACCGCAAACCATTTGCAGCACTTCCCGCTGGGCAGAAACTTCACGCATGAAACGCGAAGCCCTCGATTATTGCAAAAGACTTTTAGGAAGTCAAGCGCGTGTTATGTGGGCACATGCAGATACTGTTGCGCCAGGGCCAGAAAGGCCTCCAGTTGCGGATCGGCGCCTAGCTCCTCGCGCAGGAGGCCTGCGACAACCGGCGCCAGCTCAATCGCCTTGCGGGCATCCAGGAACAGCAGACGCGAACGCCGCGCCAGCACATCTTCCACCGTACAGGCGTATTCGTAGCGGGCCGCAAAGCGCACCATTGCCTCCGTCAGGCCGCCCCCGAGATCCGTCTGCGCTCCGGGCATTGCCCGCACCTCAGCCGCTTCCGTGCCGTAGGAGTGCAGTCCTTGGGCATCGCTGATGCGGTGCTGTACGGGCTCCCGAGGAGTTCCCACCAACGGCAGATGATTGGTCACCCCAGCTGGTTTTTCAGGCAACAGCCCCGTGGTGAAGCATTTTTGCAACACATCTTCGGCCATTGCCCGGTAGGTGGTCCATTTTCCACCCGTCACGGTGATCAGGCCACTGCGGCTGGCCAGCACGGTGTGCTCCCGGCTGATCTTCTTGGTGTTGTCGCCGTCGTCGTCCTGCGGCTTGACCAGCGGACGCAAGCCCACCCAGATGCTACGGATGTCCTCGACGCGGGGCGCGCGGGTCAGGTAGCGCGCGGATTCCTCCAGGATGAACCGCACTTCCTCCCGGAAGGGCTCAGGCTCGCGCACCACATCCTGGCGCGGGCTGTCGGTGGTGCCCAGAATGAGTTTGCCCAGCCAAGGCACCGCAAACAGCACGCGGCCATCGGCCGTCTTGGGCACCATCAGCGCGTGGTCGGACGGCAAGAACTCCCGGTCCACCACAATGTGCACCCCCTGGCTGGGCGCCACCATGGGCTTGACAGGCCGACCGATGGCTTCGCCGTCCATCTGGCGCAGGGTGTCCACCCACACGCCCGTGGCGTTGACCACCGACCGAGCGCGCACCGTGAATTGCTGGCCGCTGTCCGCGTCCTCGCAGACAAAACCCACGACCTTGCCAGCCTCGTGAACCAGCGACCGTGCGGGACAGTAATTGACAACCAAAGCGCCCAGGCTGGCGGCCGTGCGCGCCAGCGCCAAGGCCAGGCGAGCGTCATCGAACTGGCCGTCCCAATATTTGACACTGCCCTTGAGCCCCTCGGTACGGGCGGTGGGCAGACATTGCAGGGTGCGAGCGCGCCCCAGAAACTCCGTAGCGCCCAGGCCAGCCTTGCCTGCAAGCGCGTCATACATCATCAGCCCGATACCATAGAAGGGCGTTTCCCAGAAACGGTACGACGGCATCACAAAGGGCAGCGGTTGCGCCAGATGGGGCGCGTTGTGCAGCAGCGTGGTGCGTTCATGCAGCGCCTCGCGCACCAACGCGATGTTGCCCTGGGCCAGGTAACGGACCCCGCCATGCACCAGCTTGGTGGCCCGGGACGAGGTTCCTTTGGCGAAATCGTGTGAATCCACCAGCACGACGCTAAAGCCGCGCGCCGCGGCATCCAGCGCTACCCCCAGGCCCGTCGCGCCACCGCCGATCACGGCGAGGTCATACTGCTGCGGCTGGGCGAGGCGGGCCAGGAGGTCGGCGCGCCGTGTAGGAAGGGGTGCGGTTGCAATGGTCATGGGGTGATTGTCCATGGGCGGAGTAGAAACCAAGGGTTTACCCTTGAATTCCTGACACTCCCGGGGTGAGAACCCGCCCCGCAGCCGCACAGGTGCCGAGGGCGGTATCGAGCAAAAAAGGCAGCCAGAGACCTTGTGAGCCCCGGCTGCCGATCAATGGTGGTTACAACCACACCTTGATCTGTGGATCAGCGCGTCTTGCCGTCCTTCCACGCCTGCAGCAGCTTGTCGTAGGCAATGGTTTCGCCCTTTGGCTTCTCATTGGCCAGCTTCTTCCAGGGGGCCTGCTTGTCGCTCAGCCACTTGTTGGGGTCGCTCTTGGGGTTGAGCTTGGGCGCGCAGTGGGCCATGCCTGCGCGTTCCAGGCGGGCCATCACCTGGTCCATCTCGTCGGCCAGGGTGTCCATGGCGCCCTGGGGAGTCTTCTCGCCCGTGACCGCCTGCGCCACGTTCTTCCACCACAACTGGGCCAGCTTGGGATAATCGGGCACATTGGTGCCGGTAGGCGACCATGCTACGCGCGCCGGGCTGCGATAGAACTCGACCAGGCCACCGAGCTTGGGCGCGGCGTCCGTCATGGCCTTGGACTGGATGTCACTCTCGCGGATCGGGGTCAGGCCCGTCAGCGTTTTCTTGAGCGACGTGGTCTTGGCCGTCACGAACTGGGCGTACAGCCAGGCGGCAGCCGTCTTGTTGGCGTCATGGTCCTTGAAGAAGGTCCAGGAGCCCACGTCCTGGTAGCCGTTCTGCATGCCCTGCTTCCAGTAGGGGCCGTTGGGGCCGGGGGCCATGCGCCACTTGGGCGTGCCGTCAGCATTCACCACGGGCAGGCCGGGCTTGGTCATGTCGGCCGTGAAGGCGGTGTACCAGAAGATCTGCTGCGCGATCTGACCTTGTGCGGGCACGGGGCCGGCTTCGCCGAAGGTCATGCCCGTGGCTTCCTTGGGCGCGTACTTCTTCATCCAGTCCACGTACTTGGTCAGCGCATACACGGCTGCGGGCGAGTTGGTCGCACCGCCACGGGCCACGCTGGCGCCCACGGGAGTGCACTTGTCGTCCGCCACGCGGATGCCCCATTCGTCGATCGGCAGGCCATTGGGCGCGCCGATGTCGGCAGAGCCCGCCATGGACAGCCATGCGTCGGTGAAGCGCCAGCCCAGGGACGGGTCCTTCTTGCCATAGTCCATGTGGCCATAGATGGGCTTGCCATCGATGTTCTTCACGTCGTTGGTGAAGAACTCGGCGATGTCCTCATAGGCGCTCCAGTTGAGCGGCACACCCAGGTCGTAGCCATACTTGGCCTTGAACTTGTCCTTGATGTCCTTGCGGTCGAACAGGTCGGCGCGGAACCAGTACAGGTTGGCGAACTGCTGGTCGGGCAACTGGTACAGCTTGCCGTCTGGTCCGGTCGTGAACTTGGTGCCGATGTAGTCCTTGATGTCGATGCCGGGGTTGGTCCACTCCTTGCCTGCACCGCCCATGTAGTCGGTCAGGTTCATGATCTTGCCGTAGCGGTAGTGCGTTCCGATCAGGTCCGAGTCCGAGATCCAGCCGTCATAGATGGACTTGCCCGACTGCATGGAGGTCTGCAGCTTCTCGACCACGTCGCCCTCCTGGATCAGGTCGTGCTTGACCTTGATACCAGTGATTTCCTCAAACGCCTTGGCGAGCGTCTTGGATTCGTATTCGTGGGTGGTGATGGTCTCGGACACCACCGAGATTTCCTTCACACCCTTGGCCTGCAGCTTCTTGGCCGCGTCCATGAACCACTTCATTTCGGCCATCTGCTGGTCTTTGCTCAGCGTGGAGGGCTGGAACTCGGTGTCGATCCATTTTTTGGCCTCCGCCTCGCCCGCCATGGCGGCCTGACCCGTCATGACCGCCACTGCCAGTGCCAGCGCTGTGTACCGCGTCTTCATAGTGCCTGTCTCCTCATAGTCATCTCCCCTTTGGATGCAAGGGTCACGCAGCTCCGGGGAAGGGTTGAGCTGCGCGACGGGAACCATTGAAATCAAGGCTGCCTGCAAACACCTCACCCCTTGCGCAGGATGAGCAGCAGCAGCGCCATCGACAACACAAAGCTGATCCAGATCGACGGGTCACCCTGCAGGCTGAACCACTGGGCCAGCTTGCCGCTGACGCCGACAAAGATCAGATTCACGTAGGCCGCCGACAACAGCCCAATGAACAGCCGATCACCGCGCGTTGTCTCCAGCGGCAAAAAACCCTTGCGCATCGTCGTGGGCGACTTGATCTCCCACACTGTCATACCGATCAGCATCAGCACGATGCAAATGAAGAACACCGCCACGGGCAGCGTCCAGGCCATCCAATCAAACATGTCGCTGCCTCCTCAAACCCGCCCCATCGCAAAGCCTTTTGCGATGTAGTGGCGAACAAACCAGATCACGATCGCACCCGGCACGATGGTCAGCACGCCAGCGGCGGCCAGCGTCGCCCAGTCCATGCCCGAGGCGCTCACGGTGCGCGTCATGGTGGCCACGATGGGCTTGGCATTCACGCTGGTCAGCGTCCGCGCCAGCAGCAGCTCGACCCAGCTGAACATGAAGCAGAAGAACGCGGCCACGCCCACACCAGCCTTGATGAGCGGCAGGAAAATGGTCATGAAAAAGCGCGGAAAGCTGTAGCCATCGATATAGGCCGTCTCATCGATCTCGCGCGGAATACCGCTCATGAAGCCTTCCAGAATCCACACCGCCAGCGGTACGTTGAACAGCAGGTGCGCCAGTGCCACGGCAATGTGCGTGTCCATCAGCCCCACGGTGGTGTAGAGCTGAAAGAACGGCAGCAGGAACACGGCGGGCGGCGTCATGCGGTTGGTCAGCAGCCAGAAAAACACATGCTTGTCGCCCAGGAACTGATAGCGGCTGAAGGCATAGGCGGCGGGCAGCGCCACGGTGAGCGAGATCACCGTGTTGATGCCCACATAGATCAGGCTGTTGATGTAGCCCGAATACCAGGACTCGTCCGTGAAGATGGTCTTGTAGTTGGCCCAGGTGAAGTGCTGTGGAAAGAACGTGAAGGTCGAAAGAATCTCCTCGTTCGTCTTGAAGCTCATGTTGACCATCCAGTAGATGGGCAACAGCGCGAACAGCAGGTAGACAACAAGGAAGATCGACCGCTTCTGGAAGCGCTTTTCATTCATGGCCGGCTCCTTCGTTGCTGGCGGTACCCACGCGCTGCATCCAGTTGTAGAGGATGAAGCACAGCAGCAGGATGATGAAGAAATAGATCAGCGAAAACGCTGCGGCAGGGCCCAGGTCGAACTGGCCCACGGCCTTGGTCGTCAAGTACTGGCTCAAGAAGGTGGTGGCATTGCCCGGTCCGCCGCCGGTCAGCACGAACGGCTCGGTGTAGATCATGAAGCTGTCCATGAAGCGCAGCAGCACCGCAATCATCAGCACGCCACGCATCTTGGGCAGCTGGATGTAGCGGAACACCGCGAACTTGCTGGCGCCATCGATGCGTGCCGCCTGGTAGTACGCGTCGGGGATGGAGCGCAACCCGGCAAAGGCCAGCAGCGCGACCAGCGGCGTCCAGTGCCACACATCCATCAGCAGCACCGTGAGCCAGGCCTGCGTGGCGTTGCCGGTGTAGCTGTATTCGATGCCCACCTCTTGCAGCAGCCTGCCCATGAGGCCGATATCGGCACGGCCATAGATCTGCCAGATGGTGCCCACCACGTTCCAGGGGATCAGCAACGACAGCGCCACCACCACCAGTACGGCGGACGACTTCCAGCCCTGCGCAGGCATGGACAGTGCCAGCAGGATGCCCAGCGGAATCTCCACCGCCAGCACGGCCAGCGAGAAGGTGAGCTGGCGCAGCAGCGCGGCGTGCAGTTCCTCGTCGCGCATCACCTGTACGAACCATTCCGTGCCCACAAAGACGCGGCGCTCGGGGCTGATGATGTCTTGCACCGAGTAGTTCACCACCGTCATCAGCGGCAGGATGGCCGAGAAGGCCACACACAAAATCACGGGCAGGATCAGGAACCAGGCCTTCTGGTTCACGGGTTTGGTCGTGGTACTCATTGGAAACCTCCGTGCTGCGCACTGCGGTGCTGAGCGCCTTCGGGCGGCCGGGCGGCGCTCATGGGGCGACCTCCGCAGTCAGCAACTGCTCGTTCTGGTAGAAGCAGGTGTGGGTTCCCAGCACCTGCAGCCATGCCGTGTCACCGGCCGATGGCAGCCGCGTCTCGGGCGTAAAGCGCGCCTTGACGGTGTGCTCGCCCACCTTGGCGGTCAGCATCTGGTAGGTGCCGATGTCCTGCACTTGCACCACGTTGCAAGGCAATGCGCCCGGCTGCTGCGGTTGGGCCAGCGCCAGGTATTCGGGCCGGATGCCGACCTGCACGGCACCATTCGGCAGCGCACGGCCCACGGGGCTGGCCAGGCGGTGCCCGGCCACAGTGAGGCTGTCGCCCTCGCTGTGCGCAGGCAAGAAGTTCATGCCCGGCGAGCCAATGAAGTGCCCCACAAAAGTGTGCGCGGGCCGCTCGAACAAGGCGTCGGCTGAGCCCACCTGCACGGCCTTGCCGCGCGTCATCACCACCACCTGGTCGGCAAAGGTCAGCGCCTCCACCTGGTCGTGGGTCACATAGATCAGCGTGAGCTTGAGTTCGTGGTGGATCTGCTTGAGCTTGCGGCGCAGCTGCCACTTGAGGTGCGGGTCGATCACCGTGAGCGGTTCGTCGAACAGCACGGCCGCCACATCGGCGCGCACCAGTCCACGGCCCAGCGAGATCTTCTGCTTGGCGTCGGCCGCGAGGCCTGCCGCGCGCTGGTTGAGCTGACCGCTCATTTCCAGCATCTCGGCGATCACGCCCACACGCTGCTTGATCTGGTCCTCGGGCACCTTGCGGTTGCGCAGCGGGAAGGCCAGGTTCTCGGCCACCGTCATGGTGTCGTAGATCACCGGGAACTGGAACACCTGGGCAATGTTGCGTTCTTGCGGGCTGGCGCGCGTCACGTCACGCCCGTCAAACAGCACCTTGCCGTGCGACGGTACGAGCAGGCCCGACATGATGTTGAGCATGGTGGTCTTGCCACAGCCCGAGGGGCCGAGCAGCGCATAGGCACCACCGTCCTCGAACTCCATCTTCAAAGGCAGCAGCGCGTAGTCGCCGTCCTGCTGCGGGTTGGGCTTGTACGAATGCGCCAAGTCCAGGCTGATGCGGGCCATGTCAGCGCCCTCCTTGTGCAGTAGCGGGCCTTGCGGGCGCCCAAGCCAGTCGGCCATCAGCACCAAACACATAGACCTGGGCAGGGTCCAGGTGCAGCGTGATGGGCGTGCCCAGTTCAAAGTAATGCACACCGGTCAACTGCGCCACCAGGTCACCCCAGGGCGTGGCCGCGTGCACAAAGGTGTCAGAGCCCGAAATTTCGGCCAGCTCGACCACTCCGCCCACGCTGATGTCACCCGGGCGGGCCACCACGCGCAGCGCACTGGCGCGCACGCCTGCGGTGAGCCCTGCGGCCGTGGCCACCCCTTGCGGCAGATGCACCGCCAGCTCCACCCCACCCTGCAGACGCACCCCGGAAGGGGCCGCCGAGGCAGCAATGAGGTTCATGGGCGGGTCGCTGAAAGCGCGCGCCACACGCAGCGAATTGGGGGAATGGAACACCTCGGCGGTGGGGCCGTACTGCAGCAACTGACCTTCGTCGAGCACTGCGGTGTAGCCGCCCAGCAGCAGGGCCTCGCCCGGCTCGGTGGTGGCATAGACCACGGTGGACTGGCCGGCAGCAAACAGCTGGGTCAGCTCCTCGCGCAGTTCTTCGCGCAGCTTGTAGTCCAGGTTCACCAGCGGCTCGTCCAGCAGCATCAGCGGCGCACCCTTGGCCAGCGCACGCGCCAGCGCCACACGCTGCTGCTGCCCGCCGGAGAGTTCGGCCGGGTAACGATCCAGAAACATGTCGATGTGCAGGCGGCTCGCAATCTCACGCACCCTGGCGTCGACGTTCTTTTCGCCGCGCAGCTTCAGGGGCGACGCAATGTTGGCCGCCACCTTCATCGAGGGGTAGTTGATGAACTGCTGGTACACCATGGCCACATTGCGGTCGCGCACGGGCATGCCAGTCACATCCACACCATCGACCTTGACGGTGCCCGACGTGGGCGTATCCAGCCCGGCCATGATGCGCATCAGGCTGGTCTTGCCCGCCTGGGTCGCCCCCAGCAATACCGTCACGGCATTGGGCTGCAGCGACAGGTTCATGTCGTACAGCCAGGTCTGCGCCCCGACTTTTTTGCTGATGCTGTCCAACGCCAGCTGCATGAAGCATCCTCTTCCGGCCCTGAGGCCTGTGTGAAAGGGCTGCACACACGCACGGCAGCCCTCAAATTTCGATATTTTTCATTTTTGTTCCTTTTTGTTCGAATCGAATCAAGGTTTACCCTTAATCAATTCGTTTTTGTTCGATTTACAGTCTTTAGCGTGCCACCGGACACCAAAGCGAATGTTTCAGATTCGTTACGATTCGGTGACATAACACTGCGCACAACACCCCACCGTGAACACCAATCCCCGCCAACTCCAACTCCTCGAAGAAGTGCGCGCGCGCAAGTCCGCCACGGTGGAACAACTTGCCGACACCCTGGGGGTCACGCTGCAGACGGTGCGCCGCGATGTGCAGCGCCTGGCGGAGTCCGGACTGCTCACGCGCTTTCATGGCGGCGTGCGCGTGCCCAGCTCCACGGTGGAGAACCTGGCGCACACCCAGCGCGAAAACCTGCATGCCGAAGGCAAAGCGCGCATTGCGCGCGCCGTGGCCGAACAGGTGCCCAACGACTGCTCGCTGATCCTGAACATCGGCACCACCACCGAGGCCATTGCCAAGGCGCTGCTGCACCACCGAGGCCTGCGCGTGATCACCAACAACCTCAACGTGGCCGCGATCCTGAGCGGCAACCCCGAGTGCGAGGTCATCGTGGCCGGCGGCGTGGTGCGCGCCCGTGACCGGGGCATCGTGGGCGAAGCGGCGGTGGACTTCATCCGCCAGTTCAAGGTGGACATTGCGCTCATCGGCATTTCAGGCATCGAGCCGGACGGGTCGCTGCGCGACTTCGACTACCGCGAGGTGAAGGTGGCGCAAACCATCATCGAGCACGCGCGCGAGGTCTGGCTGGCGGCCGACTTCAGCAAGTTCAACCGCCCGGCCATGGTGCAACTGGCCACGCTGGCACAGATCGACCGACTGTTCACCGACGCACCGCCGCCACAACCTTTCCCGGCCCTTCTGCAAGATGCTGAAGTCATCTGCACGGTGGCCGCGTAGCTTCCCCTATCCTTTGCCCCCATGACCTACCTGCTCGCCCTCGACCAAGGCACCTCCAGCTCCCGCAGCATCGTTTTTGACGAAGGCGGCCACATCGTGGCGCAGGCGCAGCTGGAGCTGCCGCAGATCTACCCCCAGCCTGGCTGGGTGGAGCACGACCCGCTGGAGATCTGGCGCACCCAGCTCGCCACCGCGCGCGATGCGCTGGCCAAGGCGGGCATTGCGGCCCGCGACATCCGTGCCGTCGGCATCACCAACCAGCGCGAAACCACGGTGCTCTGGAACCGCAAAACCGGCCAGCCCGTGCACCACGCCATCGTGTGGCAGGACCGGCGTGCCGAGCCCGCCTGCGCCCAGCTGCGAAGCCAAGGCCACGCCGCCACCATCCAGGCCAAGACCGGCCTGCTGGTGGATGCGTACTTCTCGGGCACCAAGCTGCAGTGGATGCTGGACCACGTGCCCGGCGTGCGCGACGCGGCCGAGCGCGGCGAACTGGCCTTTGGCACGGTGGACAGCTGGCTGATGTGGAAGCTCACCCACGGCAAGGTGCATGTGACGGACGTGAGCAACGCTTCGCGCACCATGCTGTTCAATGTGCACACCAACCAGTGGGACGACGAACTGCTGGCGCTGCTGCGCATCCCCAAGGCACTGATGCCCGAGGTGTTGCCGTCCAGCGCCCACTTTGGCGACACGGCGGCCGACCTGCTGGGCCACGCCATCCGCATCGGCGGCGTGGCGGGCGACCAGCAAAGCGCGTTGTTCGGCCAGGCCTGCTTCACGGCGGGCATGGCCAAGAACACCTACGGCACCGGCTGCTTCATGCTCATGCACACGGGCAGCACGTTCCAGACCTCGCAGAACGGCCTGCTCACCACCAGCGCGGCCCAGGCATCGACCCAGCCTGAATTCGCCATGGAAGGCAGCGTGTTTGTGGGCGGCGCCGTGGTGCAGTGGCTACGCGACGGCCTGCGCGCCATCTCCACCAGCGGCGAGGTCGAGTCGCTGGCCCAAAGCGTGCCCGATTCGGGCGGCGTGATGATGGTGCCCGCCTTCACCGGCCTGGGCGCCCCGTACTGGAAGCCCGACGCACGCGGCACCATCACCGGCCTCACACGTGGCACCACACTGGGCCACATTGCGCGCGCGGCGCTCGAAAGCATCGCCTACCAAAGCGCTGCCCTGCTGCTGGCCATGAGCCGCGACGCCGTGGCCGCTGGCGGCGCCCCGGTGAGCGAGCTGCGTGTGGACGGTGGTGCCTGCATCAACGACTTGCTGATGCAGTTCCAGGCCGACCTGCTCGGTATCCCGGTGGTGCGGCCTGCGGTCATCGAGACCACCGCTTTGGGCGCGGCCTACCTGGCAGGGCTGTCGAGCGGCGTGTACCGCAGCACGGATGAACTCTCGCAACTGTGGCGCGCCGACCGCCGCTTTGTGCCCACACTCAGCAGCGCGCGTGCGCAGGAGCTGATGGCGAACTGGGAGCATGCGGTGCGCCAAACTACGGCAGCCTGAGGTCCCCGCGGCGCTGGGGTGACAAGGTCTCTGCCGTCCCAGTAGCCCGTCTTTCCTCCCATGAGTCCTGCCGCTGTCGCCGCTGCAGACATGGACTGACGGCCCGGCGGCGCTACCATCGTGGCCCTTCCTTGTTTGCCACCTTGCCTGCACGCACCATGAGCCAGACCACTGCCTCCCCAAACCTCCCCACCATCGCCTTCATCGGCGGCGGCAACATGGCCAGCGCCATCATCGGCGGGCTGATCCGCCAGGGCCACCCGGCCAGCCAGATCGAGGTGGTGGAGCCCTACGCCCCCACGCGCGAGGCGCTGCTCAAGAACTTCGGCCTCACGGCACAGCCCGAGGCAGGCCCCGCACTGCAGCGCGCCAGCATCGTGGTCTGGGCGGTCAAGCCACAGACCTTCAAGGACGCCGCCGCGCAGGCCAAGGCGCACACCCAGCAGGCCCTGCACCTGAGCGTGGCGGCGGGCATTCGCTCGGACAGCATCGCCCAGTGGCTCTCCACCGAGCGCATCGTGCGCACCATGCCCAACACGCCTGCGCTGGTGGGCAAGGGCATGAGCGCGATCTACGCGCGCCCCGCCGTGACCAGCGCCGAACGCCAGAGCGTGGAAGCCATCATGGCGTCTACCGGTGAATTCCTGTGGGTGGAGAGCGAGAGCCAGCTCGACGCCGTCACCGCTCTGTCGGGCTCGGGCCCGGCCTATGTGTTTTATTTCCTCGAAGCCATGACACGCGCCGGCGTGGGCATGGGCCTGACCGAAGCGCAGGCGCACCAGCTGGCCGTGGGCACGTTTGTGGGCGCGTCCGAGCTGGCCCGCCGTTCCGACGAATCCCCCGCCGTACTGCGCGAACGCGTCACCTCCAAGGGCGGCACCACCTACGCGGCCCTGCAGTCGATGGAAGTCAGCGGCGTGTCGCAGGCGTTCGAGGCCGCCATGCGCGCGGCCGAAAAACGTGCCAACGAATTGGGCAACGAGTTTGGATCTTGATGTTTTGGGGCGGTAGCGCTCGTCGATCAAGCGCTAACCGCTATCAATTGGTGAGCATTGCGCGCACGAGGCAACTGCCCGCAATGCCCGCAAACACCGTGGCGCCCAGCCAGTGGTTGATGCGGAACGCCTTGAAGCAGCCCTCGCGGGTGCGGGTGCGGATCAGCGTGAAGTGCCACACGGCCTGGGCCAACGCCACCGCAAGCGCTACATAAAAAATAGCACCCAAGGCATACGGCTGTAGCGCCACCGCCCAAATACCCAAGAAAAGCAGATAAAACACCACAATGGCGGCCACATCCAGCCGTCCCAGGGTGATGGCCGAGGTCTTGATGCCTATCTTCAGGTCGTCGTCCCGGTCCACCATGGCGTATTCGGTGTCGTAGGCCAGCACCCAGAACATATTGCCCAGCCACATCCACCAGGCCACGGCGGGCACGCTGCCCTGCACGGCGGCAAAGGCGATGACGATGCCGAAGTTGAACGCAATGCCCAGCACCGCCTGGGGCATGGAGATGATGCGTTTGGTGAAGGGGTAGGCAATGGCCACCAGCACGGCGGGCACCGACCAGGCGATGGCGGCGGTGTTGGTGGTGAGCACCAGGCCAAACGACACCAGCGCCAGCAGCGCCCCCAGGCCCAGAGCCTCCTTCACCGACACCGCACCGGTGGTGACCGGGCGCTGCGCCGTGCGCTTGACGTGTTTGTCAAAGTCGCGGTCGGCCACGTCGTTCACACAGCAGCCTGCGCTGCGCATGAGGATGGTGCCCAGCACAAACACCGCCAGCAGGTGCCAGCCCGGGAAGCCGTCGGCCGCAATCCACAGCGCGCTCAGCGTGGGCCACAGGCACACCAGCCAGCCAGCGGGGCGGTCCCAGCGGATCAGGTCGAGATAGAGCGAAAAACGGCTGCGGGGGGAAACAGGGGACGACGACATGATGGGACCATTACAAGAGCAGGCTCCGCAGCAAGACGCTGCGGCGGGTGGCGGGCCACGGGCGCACAGAATGTAGCAGCAGCGCCGCGACTGAGGCGCGCGTCACCGGGGCCAGGTAACAGCCCCAGCGCGAGCACAAAACCCGTTAAAGTCTCCGCTCGTTCCCCCAACGCACCGCCCTCTGGGGCACCAACGCATGCCCCATACATCGACCTCCCAGGCCGCCACGCGTTTTGCTGTCCCCCGCGGAATGCTGGTGGGATTTGTGATTGCTGCCCTCGCCACGGTGCTGATCGCGCTGGTGAACTTCCGCACCGCCCAGGTGCGCGCGCAAGCGGTGGAAGCCATGGACGAGACCACGGTGACCATGCGCCACCTCAACCTGTTCGTGTCGTCACTGAAGGACGCCGAGACCGGCCAGCGCGGCTACCTGCTGACGGGGGACGACACCTACCTGCAGCCCTACAACCTGTCGCTGAGCGCCATGGAGCGCAACATGGCGCGCCTGAAGGAACTGACGGACGACAGCGCCGTGCAGCGGCGCCTGGTGCTGCAGATCGACGACCTGCGCCACGAAAAACTGCGCGAGCTGGGCGAGACCATTGAACTGCGCCGCTCCAAGGGCCAGGAAGCCGCCGTGGCCGTGACCCGCAATGATGCCGGCCGCGTGCTGATGGACCGCATCCGCGACCTGGCGTCGGACCTGTCCACGCTGCTGAACCAGCAACTGGAGAGCGACCGCAAGCAATGGGTGGAGGCTGCGGCCATGTCCACCTACTACTCCTGGGGCGGCTCGTTCGTGCTGCTGGTGCTCATCTGCCTGTCGGCCGCCGCCAATGCGCGGGAGTACCGCCTCAAGGCGCAGCAGTCCTGGGTGGCGGCCGGCCTCAACGGGCTGAGCCAGCGCATCCAGGGCGACCACCGGCTGGAAGACCTGGGCCAGCTCACACTCGAATACCTGGCGCAGTACCTGCGCGCCGCCGTAGGGGCGGGCTACGTGGCCGACTGCAACGGCGCACTCACCCTATTTGGGGGCTACGCACTGCCCCGCGAGCGGCTGGAGCAGCGCCTGCTGCCCGGCGAGGGCCTGGTGGGACAGGTCGCACGCTCGCGCCAGATGCTGCATGTGCGCGATGTGCCCGCCGGGCACCTGATGGTGTCGTCCAGCACCGGCCAGTCCGCACCGACCGAACTGCTGCTGGCACCCGCCATCGAGAACGGCGAAGTCTTTGCCGTGATCGAGCTGGGCTTTCATCGCCCGCTGACGGAGCCTGAGCGCACCCTGATGGAGCGCGCCTCGGGCATCCTGGCGGTGGCGATTCGCGCGGGCATTGACCGCAACCGTCTGGAGGCCTTGCTGGAAGAAACCCAGCGCCAGTCCGAAGAGCTGCAGACCCAGCAAGAAGAACTGCGCGTGAGCAACGAAGAGCTGGAGCAGCAAAGCCGCATCCTGCAAGAGTCGCAGGCCCAGATGGAGGTGCAGCAGACCGAGCTGGAGCAGACCAACGCCCACCTGGAGGCGCAGACCCAGCAGCTGGAATACCAGCGCGAACAACTGCTACGCGCCCAAAGCGCCATGACGGACAAGGCCCGCGAGCTGGAGCTGGCCAGCCAGTACAAGAGCGAATTCCTGGCCAACATGAGCCACGAGCTGCGCACGCCGCTCAACTCCACCTTGATCCTGGCCAAGCTGCTGTCTGACAACAAGCCGGGCAACCTGAGCGCCGAGCAGGTGAAGTACGCGCAGACCATCTACGCGGCAGGCAACGACCTGCTGGCCCTCATCAACGACATCCTCGACCTGTCCAAGATCGAGGCCGGCCAGGCCACCGTGTCGGTGGAAACGGTAACGCTGTCCAAGGCCCTGCAAACCCTTATCGACCCGCTGCGCCCGCTGGCGCAGGAGAAGGGCCTGACGCTCACCGCCACCGTCGCCCCCGACGCTCCCGCCACGCTGGACACCGACCCGCAGCGCCTGGGGCAGGTGCTGAAGAACCTGCTGTCCAACGCGCTCAAGTTCACCGAGAAGGGCTCGGTGGCGCTGCATGTGTCGCGCAACCCGGACGACACCCTGTCATTCGCCGTCAAGGACACGGGCATCGGCATCCCGGCGCACCAGCAGGAGCTGATTTTCGAAGCCTTCCGCCAGGCCGATGGCAGCACGCACCGCAAATACGGCGGCACGGGCCTGGGCCTGTCGATCTCGCGCGACCTGGCGCAGCTGCTGGGCGGATCGATCCACGTGCACAGCACGCCGGGCGAAGGCAGCGTCTTCACCCTGGTGCTGCCCCAGAAGCTGGTGCCCCCGTCGCCAGAAGCGGCCCCCGCAGCGCCGCTGGCGGCACCTGCTCCAGCCCATGCGGCGGCACCGGTCGTCGCACCGGCTCCTTCGGCCCTGGCTTTGCCGCCTGTGGCTGTACCAGTTGCACCCGCAGCCCCCCGCCGTGCGGGCGCGCGCAGCATCCTGGTGATCGAGGACGACGTGCGCTTTGCGCAGATCCTGAGCGACCTGGCGCGGGAGATGGACTTTGACTGCCACCTGGCCCACAACGCGGCCGACGGCCTGGCGTATGCGATACACAGCCTGCCCAGCGCCATCGTGCTGGACGTGAACCTGCCCGACTTCTCGGGCCTGGGCGTGCTCGACCAGCTCAAGCGCAACCCGGCCACGCGCCACATCCCGGTGCACGTGGTTTCGGTGGCCGACTACTCACAAGAGGCCCTGGGCCGGGGGGCCGTGGGCTACGCCCTCAAGCCCGTCAAGCGCGACGAACTGGTGCATGCCCTGCAGCGGCTCGAAGCCAAGTTCACCCAGAACCTGCGGCGCGTGCTGGTGGTGGAAGACGACGAGCGCCAGCGCGAGAGCGTGCGCCACCTGCTCACCAACGACGACGTGGAGATCGTGGGCGCCGGCACGGCAGCCGAGGCGCTGGCGCACCTGCGCGGCTCCACCTTCGACTGCATGGTGATGGACCTGAACCTGCCCGACCTGAGCGGCTACGAATTGCTGCAGCAGATGACGGAGCAGGACGGTGTCTCCTTCCCGCCCGTCATCGTGTACACAGGCCGCGCCCTGTCGCGCGACGAGGAGCAGCAGCTGCGCCGGTTTTCCAAGTCCATCATCATCAAAGACGCGCGCTCCCCCGAGCGGCTGCTCGACGAGGTCACGCTGTTCCTGCACCAGGTGGAGTCGGAGCTGTCGGCAGAGCACCGCCAGATGCTGCAGGTGGCCCGCAACCGCGAGACTGCCCTGGAAGGCCGCAACGTGCTGGTGGTGGAAGACGATGTACGCAACGTGTTTGCGCTCTCCAGCATCCTGGAGCCCACCGGCATCCGCGTGGAGATCGCGCGCAACGGCCTGGAGGCCCTGCAGGCGCTGGAACGCGCCGGCAGCGGCGGCCACCCTGCGATTGACCTGGTGCTGATGGACATCATGATGCCGGAGATGGACGGTTACACCGCCATGCGCGAGATCCGCAACCGCCCCGAGTGGCGCCGCCTGCCCATCATCGCGCTGACCGCCAAGGCCATGAAGGACGATCAGGAAAAATGCCTGGCCGCCGGGGCCAATGACTACATCGCCAAGCCGCTGGACGTGGAGAAGCTGCTGTCCCTGGTGCGGGTGTGGATGCCCAAGTAGGCCCCGCCATGCCCCATCGCAAGGCCCGCACAGCAGACATCGAGCAGCGCCTGCTGATCGATGCCATCTACCACCGCTATCACTACGACTTCCGGGGCTACGCACAGGCGTCGCTCAAGCGGCGGCTGGCGTCGGCGCTGGTGCAGTTCGACTGCAAGACGCTGTCGCAGCTGCAGGACCGCGTGCTGCACGACCCCGCCGTGTTCCCTGCGCTGCTCGAATACCTCACCGTGCAGGTGAGCGACATGTTCCGCGACCCCAGCTACTTCCAGGCACTGCGCCAGGAGGTGGTGCCACTGCTGCGCACCTACCCGTCGCTCAAGGTCTGGGTGGCCGGGTGCAGTGCGGGGGAAGAGGTGTATGCGCTGGCCATCCTGCTGCAGGAAGAAGGCCTGCTGGACCGCACGCTGATCTACGCCACGGACATCAACCCGCACGCGCTGCGCGCCGCCGAGGCGGGTGTGTTCGACCTGTCCCGGGTGCCTGCCTTCACCGAGAACCATGCGAGCTCCGGCGCCCGCAGCTCGTTGTCGGACTACTACGCTGCCGGCTATGGCCGCGTGGTGTTCGACAAGGGCTTGCGCGAGCACATGGTGTTCTCTGACCACAGCCTGGCCACCGACAGCGTGTTTGCCGAGGTCCATCTGGTGTCCTGCCGCAATGTGCTCATTTACTTCGAGCGCGACCTGCAGAACCGTGCACTCGGGTTGTTCCGCGAGTCGCTGTGCCACCGGGGCTTCCTGGGCCTGGGCTCCAAGGAGTCATTGCGGTTTTCTGCGCACACCGATGCCTTCGAGGACTTCGTGCTGGAGGACCGCATCTACCGAAAAAAGGCCGGACTATGACCAGCCCCGCCCTGGCGCCAAGGCCATCGCCACCGGGGGGCTACCACGCCGTCGTGGTGGGTGGCTCTTCGGGCGGTATTGATGCCCTCTTGCATCTGCTGCCCGCGCTGCCCGCCACCCTGCAGGCCGCGGTTCTGGTCGTGCTGCACCTGCCCCGGGACCGGCGCAGCCTGCTGGTGGACATCTTCCTGCCCCGCTGCGCCCTGGCGCTGCGCGAGGCGCAGGACAAGGACGCCATCACGCCAGGCTCGGTCAGCTTTGCGCCACCCGACTATCACCTGCTGGTCGATGCCGGCCCCCAGGGACCGCATGTGGGGCTGTCGCTGGACGCCCCTCTGCATTTTTCCCGCCCCTCCATCGACGTGCTGTTCGAATCGGCGGCAGACCACTACGGCCCCCGGCTGGTGGGCATCCTGCTGTCGGGCGCCAACGAAGACGGTGTGCACGGCCTGCAAGCCATTCAGGCGGCGGGCGGCCTCACGATCGTGCAAGACCCCGCCAGCGCCAGCATGCCCACCATGCCGCAGGCGGCCATCGCGGCCTTGGCGGTTGACCACATCCTGCCCCCTGAAGGCATTGCCAGGCTGTTGGCGGACCTGCACCAGCGCCAGCAGCTTTGATACGGGCATATGCGTCCTTCCTTGAGAACCCCATCCACCCTCCCCACCGCCCATGCCCCAGACCGACCGCACCAAATGCCTGCTCGTTGACGATGTCGAGGAAAACCTGATCGCCCTGGAGGCGCTGCTGCAACGCGACGGGCTGGACATCCTCAAGGCCCAGTCGGGCCCTGAGGCCCTGGAACTCCTGCTGGCGCATGACGACGTGGCCCTGGCCTTGCTGGACGTGCAGATGCCCGACATGAACGGCTTCGAGCTGGCGGAACTGATCCGGGGCAGCGAGCGCACCCGGCACATCCCGCTCATCTTCATGACAGCGGGCTCACGCGAGCAGAACTGGCAGTTCCGGGGGTACGAGAGCGGGGCGGTGGACTTTCTCTACAAACCCATCGACCCGCACATGCTCACCAACAAGGCGAGCGTGTTCTTTGAACTGCACCGGCGCAAGCAGGCGCTGGCGCACGAGCTGCGCGCGCGCACCGAGGCCTTGCGCATCAACGAAATGTTCATGGCCGTGCTGAGCCACGACCTGCGCACACCGCTGCAGTCCATCGTCGCGGCGGCCACCGTGCTCAAGCGGCAGCCGCCCCCCGACAAGGCGGTACTCATGGCCGACCGGGTGCTGGGCGCCAGCCAGCGCATGGGCCACATGATCGAAGACCTGCTGGACGTGACCCGCATCCGCCAGGCGGGTGGGCTGGCCCTTCAACTGGGCCCTGCCCACATGCAGGCGCTGGTGCAGCGCACGCTGGACGAGGTGGCGGCCAGCCACCCGGAGCGCCCCATCGATTCCACCCTGCAGGGAGACCTGGCAGGCACCTGGGATGCGGAGCGCCTGTGCCAGGTGGTCACCAATCTGGTCGGCAATGCACTGCACCACGGCAGCGCCGACCACCCCGTACGGATTGCGGTGGACGGGACCCGCGCCGAGCAGGTGAGCATCACGGTGGCCAACGGCGGCACCATCCCCCCCGAGCTGTTACCGCATTTGTTCGACCCTTTCCGGGGAGGAGAACGCGAGCCTGGCCGCCACCAGGGTCTGGGGCTGGGGCTTTTTATTGCACACCAGATCGTGCGGGCCCACCGTGGAACCATCGAAGCCAGGTCGCAAGACAATGTCACCACCTTCCAGGTGACACTGCCGCGCCATTCGCCAGCGCGCCCGCACCGCAGTTGACCATGCCAAGCACGCGCAGCCAGCGTGCCGATCAGCAGACAAGCCGACCGCAGGAAGCCCCTGAGGCTCCACCAGTGTGATGTGACAGGGGGGGAGGCAAACCGCGAGCGGGCGGTGCCCGCAAACGTCAGCCGGCGGCCGAGGCCAGCGCGCTTTGGATGGAATCGAGCAGCTGCTCCAGCTCTTCCAGCTCGAAGGGTTTGAGCAAGGCGCGCACGTTCGGCCCCCAATTGCTCGGATGGCTGCCCAGTTCATACCCGGAGCACAGCACCACCCAGCGCTGCGGATCATCTTCCAGCAGCTGGCGGGCCAGATCCGTGCCCGAAAGGCCGGGCAGGCTGACATCGGTCACCAGCACGTCAAAGGGGTCGCCAGCATCCAGCGCCAGCGCCTCTTCGGCAGAGGCGCTGGGCGTGACCGTCCGGCCTTCGCCTTCCATGAGCATGCCGATGGTCTCGCGCAGCTCCGGGTTGTCTTCAACGTACAGGATTCGCATACATCACAGGGAGTTGATCCGCCATGCCGTCCTGCGGGAAGGGAGCATGACCAAAACCCGCATCATGCGCAGGCGACCGTGCTGCGCCGTGTAGGACAAGGCGCTATTCTGCGCGCCTGTGCCATCTCCCTGCGCGCAGCCGGGCCGTGCGTAGGCCGACGCGCGCAGGGGAAGGAGAGCCCTTTTATTCTTCCAGCAGCGAGCGCAGCATCCACGCCGTCTGTTCGTGCACCGTGAGGCGCTGGGTCAGCAGGTCGGCCGTGGGCTCGTCGCTGGCCTTGTCGGCTAGAGGGAACAGGCTGCGCGCCGTGCGGGCCACGGCTTCGTGGCCCTCAACCAGCACACGCACCATGTCCAGCGCCTTGGGGGGCTTGGCGGGGGCGTCGGGCACCGTCGCCAACTTGCCAAACTCGGCATAAGAACCTGGTGCCACATGGCCCAGCGAGCGAATGCGCTCGGCAATCGGGTCCACCGCGTTCCACAGCTCGGTGTACTGCGCCATGAACATGGTGTGCAGCGTGTTGAACATGGGGCCCGTGACGTTCCAGTGGAAGTTATGGGTGGTAAGGTACAGCGTGTAGGTGTCGGCCAGCAGGCGCGACAGGCCCTGGGCGATGGCGGCGCGATCCTTGTCGCTGATGCCGATGTTGATACTGGGGGCAGAGGGTTTGCCGGATGCGGCTTTGCCAGGAGCTTTGGCCATGGGGAGGTTCCTTCCGTGCGGAGAACATGAAACACCCCGCGCTGTGCGGGGTCCTCAAATACTGTAGCGCAAGCGCCTGGCCCCCAGTGTCAGCCAAGGCCGATGCCTTGCGCCTGTGTCAAGAAAACGCAAGCGGAGCCAAGCCCCGCAGGCTTATTGCATGTGCGGCAAGTTGCCAATGCGCACCAGCATCTCGGTGAACATCTGCATGTCGGCATCCAGGTCCGCCACTTCCTTGAACTCCTTGGCATTGTGGGCGGTGTACTTCTTGCCAGGCATGGCAGGGCCAAAGTTGATGGCGTTGGGCATCAGCTTGGCGGTGGTGCTGCCGGCCGTGGGCACGGGCTTGGCTTCGAGGCCGGTGGTGTCGCCAAAGGTGTTGAGCAACGTGGCCAGCCAGGCGCCCTTGGGGTCGCGGGCCATCCAGTTGCCTTGGTTGTGGTCCACCTCCACCGCCACACCGGCCTGGGTGCCCCAGGCCTTGATGCGTTCGGTGGTGGCTTTGGCCACTGCTTCGGGCGTGTTGCCACGGGGCATGCGCACGTTCACCAGCACATCGACCTTGCCATCCTTTTCGCGGATGAGGTTGGGAGACATCGTGAGCGGGCCCATGAAGTCATCGCTGTAGGCCAGCCCCATCGTACGACCCAGGTAGTCGGTGCCATACAGGTCTGTGAGGTAACGCACGGCCTGCGCGTAGCCGTTGGGGGCCAGCACTAGGCCCGACTCCTTGAGGAACAGCGCCAGGCGCGGCAGCGGATTCACGCCTTCTTCGGGGCGCGAGCCGTGGGCCGATGCGCCCGTGACCTTGACCAAGACGTCTGCGCCTTCACGCGCCACATCGATGCTGAACTTGCCGCCCTGGCTGGTGTATTTGCCGATAAAGGCGTCCTTGCCAGCGCTGAGCTGGCGGGTGGTGGCATCGGCGTTGCCGCCACGCAGGCGGGCCGTGGCCGTCTGGGGCACGGCGTTGGCCGATGCGGCGCCCGCCATGGCCACGATGGTGGGCTGGTTGCCTGCCGCGGCGCCCAAGGCAAAGGTGGTGCGCAGCGCACCCGAGCCCTTCTCGGCCACCACCGCAGGATATTTGCTATCGAGCACGATGTTGTACTCAGGCAGCGAGGTCTTGGCGCGGTAGTACTTCATCGCGTCGCCACCGGTTTCTTCGGTGGTTTCGATCATGAGTCGGATGGTGCGCGCCAGCGGCAAGCCGCTGTCCTTGACGGCCTTCATCGCAAACAGCACCGTGGCGATGGAGCCCTTGTCGTCAATGGAGCCCCGGCCATACAGGTTGCCGCCCACGCGGGTCAGCTGGAAGGGGTCAAGCTTCGTGCCATCGTCCAGAACCCATTCGTCGGCCACCACGGGCACCACGTCGGCATGGGTGAGGATGCCGAATTCTTCGGGGCCGCTGCCGGGCAGCTTCACTTCAAAGATGCGGTTGTCCACATTACGGTACTGCAGGCCAAAGTCCTTGGCCATCCCTTCGACCAGGGCACCGAACGCAATGATGTGCTTGTCCTCGTGCGGCGGCACCTTGTCGGCCCGCACCGTGGGAACGGCCACCATCTTCGCGGTGGCGTCGATCACCGCCGCCTGGTTGCGCAAGCGGTTGTGCAGACCCAGCAAGCGGCTGATGTTGACCAGGTCATCACCCACCAAGGGCTTGTGCGCCAGATAAGCCGACACGGCGGTCTGCAGCTGCGGCTGCATCTGTGCAGCCAGCGCCAGGAACTGTCGGAAGTCCGCTGCTGCAGCGGCGGCAGGCGCGGCCGCAATGCGGTCGAGCGCAGGCTTCTTAAGCGTCTGGGCTGCCGGTGGTGGGGTGGGGGTGGAGCAAGCCGTCAGGGCGGCAACCAGCGTGGCGGTGAGCCAAAGCGTCTTCATAGGAACCTCTTGTGGGGGCAAAGGCACCGACCGCCGATGGGCAGAGGGCGCCGTGGAGCAGGGCCTGCCCGGGCCGGGTGGTCCTGCGCAGGGGCGGCGGGAGTGTAGCGCCGATTACAGGAAGCGAATCAGCGCCCCGCAGCCGTTCAGGACAGTCGCGTCACGCCTGGCAGCTCGCACGCATAGATGGCGTTGCGCAGGGCGGCAATGGCTTCGTAGCGCGTGAAGCTGCGGCGCCACGCCAGCACCACGCGGCGCACGGGCGGCGGGCCACCGTCTTCCTCACGGATGGGCAGGTAGCGGATGTAGGTCTCGTCGCTCTTGCGGCGGCGCGACACCGTGAGCAACGCATCGCGCGGCACCGACAGGCGTGGCACCAGCGTCACCCCCATGCCGGCGGCCACCATGTGCTTGATGGTCTCCAGCGATGAGCCCTCAAACGACTTGCGGATGCCCTCGGCGTTGCTCGCAAAGCGCGCGAACTCGGGGCACACCTCCAGCACATGGTCCCGGAAGCAATGGCCCGCCCCGAGCAGGAGCATGGTCTCGTTTTTCAGCTCGGCAGCCGTGACCGACTTCTTGGCCGCCAAGGGGTGCGTGCTGGGCACGGCCGCCATGAAGGGCTCGTCGTACAGCGGCGCCATGGCCAGGCCGGTGTCGGGGAAAGGCTCGGCCAGGATGGCGCAGTCGATCTCGCCCGTGCGCAGCATCTCCAGCAGCTTGACGGTGAAGTTCTCCTGCAGCATCAGCGGCATCTGCGGGGTGCGCGTGATGGACTGGCGCACCAGCTCGGGCAGCAGATAGGGCCCGATGGTGTAGATCACGCCCAGCGTGAGCGGCCCTGCCAGCGGGTCCTTGCCGCGCTTGGCGATTTCCTTGATGGCCGCGGCCTGCTCCAGCACGCTTTGCGCCTGGCGAACAATGTCCTCGCCCAGCGGGGTCACCGTGACTTCGCCCGCGCTGCGCTCGAACAGCTTCACGTCCAGCTCTTCTTCCAGCTTCTTGATGGCCACCGAGAGCGTGGGTTGCGACACATAGCAGGCGTCGGCCGCATGGCCAAAGTGCTTCTCGCGGGCCACCGCAACGATGTACTTGAGTTCGGTGAGGGTCATGGTGTGTTCCTGCGGGCCACGTCAGTGTCGTTCTGAGCGTCTCATGCCTTGAGATAGTCTGATTTTCCACCCAACCAGCGCGCCACGTGTTTGGCGGCCAATTCCGGGTAGCGGTCCAGCATCTGGGGGGCCAGTTCACGCGCCCATTCCAGCAGATGGGTATCGGTCGCCAGGTCGGCAAACCGCAGCAGCGCATCGCCCGACTGGCGGGCGCCCAAAAACTCACCAGGACCTCGGATTTCCAGATCACGCCGGGCGATCTCGAAGCCATCGTTGGTTTCGGCCATGGCGCGCAGGCGCTCCTTGGCGGTTTCGCCCACGCGGCCGCTGTCGTTGGTGGCGTACAGCAGCACGCAGGCCGAGGCCGCCGCACCCCGCCCCACGCGGCCGCGCAGCTGGTGCAATTGCGAGAGGCCAAAACGCTCGGCATGTTCAATGACCATGAGCGAGGCGTTGGGCACGTCCACGCCCACCTCGATCACGGTGGTGCTGACCAGCACGCCCATCTGGCCACTGGTGAAGAGCGCCATCACAGCCTTCTTCTCGGCGGTGGGCATGCGCGAGTGCAGCAGGCCGACCATGCAGCCCGGCAGAGCCCCGCTCAGGTCGGCGTGTGTGGCGGTGGCGTTGGAGAGGTCCAGCGCCTCGCTCTCTTCGATCAGCGGGCACACCCAGTACACCTGCCGCCCGGCCTCCACCTGCGCGCCGATGCGTTCGATCACCTCGTCCTTGCGGCTGTCGGCAATCAGCTTGGTGACGATGGGCGTGCGGCCTGGCGGCAGCTCGTCGATCACCGACACATCCAGGTCCGCGTAGTAGCTCATCGCCAAAGTGCGCGGGATGGGCGTGGCGCTCATCATGAGCATGTGCGGCTCCATGCCGTGGGCCGCCAACTTTTGCCGCAAGGCCAGCCGCTGGGCCACGCCGAAGCGGTGTTGCTCGTCGATGATGGCCAGCGCCAGGTTCTTGAACTGCACCTGGTCCTGGATCACGGCGTGCGTGCCCACCACCAGCGCCGCCTCGCCGCTGGCCACCAGCGCCAGCATGGCAGTACGGTCCTTCTTCTTTTGCCCGCCCACCAGCCAGGCCACCTTGCGGCCGTGTGCGGCCAGCAGCGGTTCGAGCCAGCCGATCATCTTGGCAAAGTGCTGCTCGGCCAGGATTTCGGTGGGTGCCATCAGCGCGCACTGCCAGCCCGCGTCCATGGCCAGGCAGGCGGCCAGGGCCGACACCACGGTTTTGCCCGAGCCCACATCGCCCTGCAGCAGACGGTGCATGGGCACCTGGCGGGCCAGATCGGCCGCAATCTCTTCGCCCACGCGGCGCTGGGCCGCCGTCAGGTCAAACGGCAATACGCCCATCAACTGTTCGTGCAATGGCAGGGCGCCGTCGGTACTGCGCCGGGGCCGCAGCACCGGCGCGCGCAGCATGTCGCGTTCGCGCCGCGACTGCTGCTGCGACAGCTGCTGGGCCAGCAACTCCTCCGCCTTCAACCGCTGCCAGGCCGGGTGGCTCTGGTCCTCCAGCGTGGACAGCGCCACATCGGGCGTGGGATGGTGCAAAAAAGTGAGCGCCTCGCGCAAGCTGAACCTGCGCTGCAGGCCATTGGGGCCATAAACCCGGGCCATCGGTGGCTCTGTGCCGGGTGGCAGGGTGTCGGACAAATCCACCCGCGTCAGCGCACTGACGACGGCCCGGCGCAGGTAGGGTTGGGGCAGTCCGGCGGTGGTGGGGTAGACGGGCGTAAGAGCGGCAGGCAACTCTCCACCCGCCACGCGGAAGGCCGGGTGCAGCATCTGCCGCCCCCAGAAGCCGCCTTTGACCTCGCCCCGAATGCGCAGGCGCGCGCCCACGGCCAGGGTCTTCTGGTGCGACGGGTAGAAGCTGAAAAAGCGCAGCTCACAGCTGCCGGTGTCATCCTCCACCTGCACCAGCAGCTGGCGGCGGGGGCGCAGTTGCACCTCGCTGGCAGTGACCGTGGCCTCGATCTGTACCGTTTGCCCGTCGCGCGCGTTGGCCAGCGGGGTGATGCGGGTTTCATCCTCATAGCGCAAGGGCAGGTGCAGGGCCAGGTCGATATCACGGCGCAGGCCCAGTTTTTGCAACGCCTTCTGCGCCACCGAGGCCGCACCCTGGCCACGCGCGGCCGGGACGGCGGAGCGCGCAGTGGGTTTGGCGGGAGCAGGGGCTGCAGCGGGCATGGAGAGCAATTTGCTAGGGAAAACGAGCGGAGATCGCAGCCTGAAAAGGCTACCATGGTTACCATTGCTAACGCCTGATCACGGCGTTTTTTCGAGTCCGGGGCCCCGTCATGCTCAAGCGCATTCAAATCCAACACCTGACCCTGGGCATGTACCTGCACGAGTTTTGCGGCTCGTGGATGGAGCACCCCTTCTGGCGGGCCAAGTTCCTGCTCAAGGACCCCAAGGACCTCGCCCGCATCCAGGCCACCGCCATTCAGGAAATCTGGATCGATACCGACAAGGGCCTGGATGTGGCCGCAGGCACGGCTTCGATGTCGCGCGAAGAGGTGGATGCGCAGATCGAGACCGACTTCAGCCGCCTGGAGGACCTGCCCCCCATCAAGGTGACGCTGCCTTCGCCCCCTCCTCCCCCCAAGCGGGACCGCCAACCGGCGGACATGCACAGCGAACTGAGGATGGCCGCCGCCATCTGCGTCAAGTCCAAGGAAGCGGTGGTCTCGATGTTCAACGAGGCCCGCATGGGCCGCGCAGTGGACTCGGCCAGTGCACAGAGCCTGGTGGAAGAAATCTCCGACTCCGTCACCCGCAACCCCGGCGCACTCATCAGCCTGGCGCGGCTGAAGACGGCCGACGACTACACCTACATGCATTCGGTGGCGGTGTGTGCGCTCATGGTGGCCCTGGCCAAGCAGCTCAAGCTCAAGGACGACCAGCAGCGGCTCGCTGGCATGGCGGGCCTGCTGCACGACCTGGGCAAGGCGGCCATCCCGCTGGCAGTGCTCAACAAGCCCGGCAAGCTCACCGACCAGGAGTTCACCGTGGTGCGCAGCCACCCGGTGGAGGGCTACCACATGCTCAAGGAAGGCGGCAACGTGCCCGACGCCGTGCTGGACGCCTGCCTCCACCACCATGAAAAGGTGGACGGCTCGGGCTACCCTGACAAGCTGCAGGGCGAAGGCATCAGCGTGATCGCCCGCATGACGGCCATCTGCGACGTGTACGACGCCATCACCTCCGACCGGCCCTACAAGCGCGGCTGGGACCCGGCCGAGTCGCTGCGCCGCATGGCTGAGTGGACCAGGGACCACTTTGACGCACGCATCTTTCAGGCGTTTGTCAAAAGCATCGGCATCTACCCCGTGGGCTCGCTGGTGCGGCTGACCTCGGGCCGCATCGGCATCGTGACTGAGCAATCGCCCACCGCGCTGACCACCCCCATCGTCAAGGTGTTTTTCTCGACCAAGTCCGACCTGCGCATTCCGCCCGAGGTGGTGAACCTAGCCGCCCCGGACTGCAACGAGAAGATCGTGGCACGCGAAGACCCCGAGAAGTGGCGCTTTCCCGACCTGGACGAGCTGTGGTCCGGCTTCTCCGACAAGGTCTGGTAGCCCATGCCTGCACTGATCATCACCCTGACGCTCAACCCCGCCCTGGACCTGGCGACCACCACCGACCACGTGGCCCCCACACACAAGCTGCGCTGCGGCCCGGTGCAGCGGTTTGCGGGGGGCGGCGGCATCAACGTGGCGCGGGTGCTGCACCGCCTGGGCGCGGACGTGAGCGCGTGGGCACTGGCGGGCGGCGCGGCGGGCGCCCAGGTGCAGCAGTTGCTGGCCGGCGAGGGCGTGCCCACGCGGCTGCAGCGCATTGCGGGCGACACGCGCGAGAACTTTTCGGTGGTCGAGACCAGCACGGGCCAGGAGTTTCGGTTTGTGCTGCCCGGCCCCACGCTGCAGGCCAGCGAGTGGCAGGCCTGCCTGGATGCGCTGGCTACCCACACACCGCCACCCCGCTGGCTGATCGCCAGCGGCAGCCTGCCGCCTGGCACGCCGGACGACTTCTACGCCCAGTTGGCGCGCGCCGCATCCGGCCGGGGCGTGCGGGTGGCCGTCGACACCTCGGGGCCGCCGCTGGCGGCGGCATTGCAGGCCGGGGTGGCGCTGGTCAAACCCAGCCTGCGCGAGCTGCGCGACCTGTTGCAACAGCCCCTGGAACAGGCGGTCGACTGGTGCGCTGCCGCCCAGTCGCTGGTACGCAGCGGCGCCGCAGACACCGTGGCCCTGTCGGTGGGCGAGCAAGGCGCTGTGCTGGCCACGCGGGAGGGGGTATGGCAGGCGCCAGCGCTGAACGTGCCCGCTACGACCGGCACCACGGGCGCTGGTGACTGCTTTTTGGCCGCGCTGGTCTGGGCGCTGGACCGGGGCGATGCGCCTGCCGAGGCGCTGCGCTGGGGCGTGGCCGCAGGCGCTGCCGCCTTGCTGCATCCGGGCACCACCCTGGCCCAGGCCGATGACGTGCAACGGCTGGTGCACAGCGTACCGGCAGCGGTGGCATTCACCACCTCGCCCTAGCACCGCGCCTGCAGGGGCTGCAGCCCCGTGGGACAATCGCGCCTTCCGCAATTTTTACCTTGGCACGGGCCCGTTCGGCCCTCAAGCACGATGACTGATCTCTCCAGCGGCGCAACCAGTGCGCCCCTCGCCTCCGGCGGCCCTTCCACGCCCCGCGTGTTCACCCTCAGCGACTTCGACTTCTCGCTGCCCCCCGAACTCATTGCACAGCACCCCGCGCCCGAGCGCAGCGCCTCGCGCCTGCTCGATGGCCGCGCCATGCAGCCGGTGGACCGCATCTTTCGTGAGCTGCCCGGCCTGCTGCGCGAGGGCGACCTGCTCGTATTCAACGACACGCGCGTGGTCAAGGCGCGCATCTTTGGCGAGAAGGCCAGCGGCGGCAAGCTGGAGCTGCTGATCGAACGCGTGCTGCCCGCCGAGGCGGGCAACCCGGGTAACGAAGTCGTGGCCCACATGAAGGTCAGCAAGAAGCCCCTGCCCGGCAGCGTGGTGCACATGGCCGGTGGCCGCAAGGCGGGCGGCTTTGACGCGCAGTTGCTGGGCCGCTGGCCCACCGAGGACGGCCCGCTGTTCCGCTTTGCGCTGCACGGCCCCGCAGGCGATTCGCCCTGGGAACTGATGGACCGCCACGGCCACCTGCCGCTGCCGCCCTACATCGAGCGCCAGCAAAACACCGACCACGACCCCGACGAGGCCGAGGACAGCCAGCGCTACCAGACCGTGTTTGCCCGCAACCCCGGCGCCGTGGCCGCGCCCACGGCCGCGCTGCATTTTGACGAAGGCGTGCTGGCCGACCTGGCCGCACGCGGCATCGAGCGCGCCAGCGTCACGTTGCACGTGGGCGCAGGCACCTTCCAACCCTGCAAGACCGAGAACCTGGCCGAGCACCAGATGCACAGCGAGTGGTACGAGATTCCACTGGCCACGCTGGCCGCGCTGGAGCGCTGCCGCCAGCGCGGCGGCCGCGTGGTGGCGGTGGGCACCACCACCGTGCGCACACTCGAATCCTGGGCGAAGACGGGCCAGGCCTCGGGCGACACCAACATCTTCATCACACCGGGCTTTGCATTCCAGGTGGTGGATGTGCTGATCACCAACTTCCACCTGCCCAAGAGCACGCTGATGATGCTGGTGAGCGCGTTTGCGGGCTACGCCCACATCATGGGCCTGTACCGGCACGCCATTGCGCAGCAGTACCGCTTCTTCAGTTATGGCGACGCCATGCTGCTGGAGCGTGCGCGCGGCACGCCGTGAGTCCCCCCGGCCCTGCGTCGTCGACCAGCCCTGCAGCCCGTCGGCGTGCGGCGCTGGCAGGCATCGCGCTGGCCGTCACGGCCTGCGCGTTCTTTGCGCTGCTGGACACCGCGAGCAAGCTGGTCAGTGTGGGTGTGCCCATCGTCATGGCGCTGTGGATGCGCTATGTATTCCAGTCGCTGCTGACCACGGCCTTCGTGCTGCAACGGGCGGGGCGCCCAGCCCTGCGCACCACACAGCCCCGCTTCCAGGCCTTGCGCGGCGCGCTGTTCGCCATGACCAGCCTGTTCGGCTTCATCAGCCTCACGGCCTTGCCGCTGGCGGAGTTCACGGCCATCGTGGCCACGGTGCCGCTGTGTGTGACGGTGGTGGCGGCCCTGTGGCTGCACCAGCCGGTGAGCCCGTTGCGCTGGCTGCTGGTGGTGACGGGCCTGGCGGGCACGCTGGCCATCATCCGGCCCGGCGGCGAGGCCTTCACCTGGGCGTTGCTGTGGCCGCTGTGCATGCTGGCTGCGGGCACGGGCTACCAGGTGCTGAGCAGCAAGATGGCCGGGCACGAGAGCCCCGCCACCACGCAGCTCTACACCAGCTGGATCGCCACCGCGCTGGTGTCGCTGGGCGTGCCGTTCTTCTGGCAGCCGGTGAGCGACCCGTGGCTGTGGGCCGGCATGTTCACCATGGGCCTGTCGAGCGCGGTGGGCCACATGCTGCTGCTCAACGCCTATGCGCGCACCACGCCGGTGACGATTGCGCCGTTCCTGTATTCACAGATCGGGTTTGCCATGCTGGCGGGCTGGCTGGTGTACCGCCATGTGCCCGATGCGTGGTCGCTGGCGGGCATCGCGGCCATCGTGCTCAGCGGCGCGGCCAGCGCCTGGCTGACCGTGCGCGAGACACGTTAAGCACCAAAACAGCCGGTGGCGCTAGTGCAATATGCCTGAACAGCTATATATTCAATAGCATCAAGCCCGCCACCTGGGCACGGATCAGAACGCCACCGCGTGCCCGTCCTTGCGCGGGTCGGAGCCCGCGATGTAGCTGTTGCCGTTCTTGAGCACCAGTTGGGCGCCGCCAAAGGCGAACACGCCGTTGCCCTCTTCCACCGTCACCTCGTGCCCGCGCGCGCGCAGCGCGGCGACCACGGCGGGGTCGAACCCTGGCTCCACCGCCACACCCTTGCCGCCGGTGATGCGCCAACGGGGTGCATCGGCGGCTGCCTGTGGGTTCTGGCCGTAGCGCAGCACGCGCAGCGCCATCTGGGTGTGGCCCTGGCTTTGCATGGGGCCGCCCATCACGCCGAAAGCCATCTGCGGCGTGCCGTCGACATGCATCGCAAAGGCCGGGATGATGGTGTGCGAGGGGCGCTTGCGCGGCGCCACCTGGTTGGCGTGGCCCGGGACCAGGTTGAAGCCATGGCCCCGGTTCTGCAAGCTAATACCCGTGCCCGGCACCACCACGCCCGAGCCAAAGCCCATGTAGTTGGACTGGATGAACGAGACCATCATGCCGGACGCGTCGGCTGCCGCCAGATACACCGTGCCGCCGGGGCGCGGCGCGCCGTAGCCGGGGTCGCCAGCACGCGTGGTGTCGATCAGCGCGGCGCGGCTGCGCAGGTAGTCGGGGTTCAGCAGCGCATCCGGTTTCACCGGCATGGCGTCGATGTCGGCGTTGTACTGGTGCAGGTCGGCAAACGCGAGCTTCATGGCCTCGATGCTGGCGTGCACGGTCTCCACATCGTCCACCGGGTGAGCGCCAATGCCATGCGCGTCGAGCATGCCCAGCGCCATCAGTGCGGCGATGCCTTGGCCGTTGGGTGGGATCTCGTGGATGACCGAATCGCCAAAGCGCTGCTGGATGGTGCCTACCCAGTCGGCCTGGTGTGCGGCGAGGTCGGCCATCGTCATGGCGCCGCCATGGGCCTGCGCATGGGCGGCGATGCGCTCGGCAATCACGCCCCGGTAGAAGGCCTCGCCCTCGGTCTCGGCAATCAGCTCCAGCGTGCGCGCATGGGCTTCGCTGCGGAAGATATCGCCCGCCTGGGGCACGCGACCATTCGGCATGAAGCACTCATCAAACCCGGGCTGCGTGCCCAGCTTGGCCGCGCCCAGCGCCCACAGGCGGGCGATGGTGGGCGACACCGGAAAGCCGTTGCGCGCGTAGTCGATGGCGGGCTGGGCCAGTTGTGCAAACGGCAGCTTGCCCAGGCGCTTGGACAAGGCCACCCAGGCCGACACGGCACCCGGCACGGTGACGGCATTCCAGCCGGTTTCAGGAATGCCGCCCAGCTTCTCGAAATATTCAGGCGTCCAGGCCGCTGGCGAACGGCCCGAGGCATTGAGGCCGTGCAGCTCCTTGCCATCCCACACGATGGCAAACCCGTCGCTGCCCAGGCCGCAGCCCGTGGGCTCCACCACCGTGAGCGCCATGGCAGCGGCAATGGCGGCGTCCACCGCGTTGCCACCCGCCAGCAGCATGCGCAGGCCCGCCTGCGCGGCCAGCGGCTGCGAGGTGGAAACCACGTTGCGGCCCATGACCGCGCTGCGGTTTGAGGCGTAGGGAAGGGACCAGTCGAGGGATGGGGTATTCATAGCGTTCTGACTCTGTTGCCCCGCACAGGGCGGGCTGCATGAAACCGGCGCGGCGCAAAGCGAGGGACGCCGATGAAGGGCCGCCCCGCACCGAGGGCGTCGTCCCCCCTCCCGAATGGCAACGCCATTCGAGAGAAGGGGGAAGCGGCAAAGCCGCTCAGGGGGATGTCACTCCAGGGTTATTTTGTGCTGGCGAATCACCGTCGCCCAGCGATTGCTATCGGCCTGCACCATGGCACCAAACTGCGCGGGCGTGCGCGGTACAGCGGGCTCCACGCCCAGCTTGGCCAGGCTCTCGGCCACTTCGGGCGCCTGCACGGCTTTGGCGAAGGCCTTGTGCACCTTCTCGACCAGCGCGGGCGGTGCGCCCGCAGGCAGGTACACACCAAACCAGGTCACCGACGAATAACCGGGCAGGCCGGACTCAGCCAGCGTGGGCAGCTCGGGCGCCAGGGTGCTGCGCTTTTCGCTGGTCACGGCCAGCGCGCGCAGGCGGCCGGCCTTGGCGTGCGGCATGCCGGTGGGCAGCGAGTCAAACAGCACATGCGTCTGCCCGGCAATCAGGTCAGGGATGGCCAGGGCCGTGCCCTTGTAGGGGATGTGCGTCATCTCCACACCCGCCTGGGCGCTGAAGGCGGCCGTGTTCAGGTGCACGATGGTGCCATTGCCGCTGGTGGCGTAGTTGAGCTTGCCGGGGTGGGCCTTGGCGTAGGCAATCAGTTCGCCCACGGTCTTGACCGGCAGGCTGTTGGTGACCAGCAGCACGCTGGGTGCGTCGGCCACATGGGCCACCGGCGTGAAGTCCTTGCGCGGGTCATAAGCCAGCTTGGGCATGAGGTGGGGCGAGATGGCATGTGTGCTGCTCGTGGTCAGCAGCAGGGTATAGCCGTCGGGTGCGGCCTTGGCCGCCTCGGCCGTGCCCAGGGTGCCGCCAGCGCCGGGCTTGTTGTCCACCACCAGTTGCTGTCCCAGGTCGGCCGCGACGCGCTGGGTAACGGTGCGGGCCACCAGGTCGGTCGCGCCGCTGGCGGGGAAGGGCACGATCACCCGCACAGGGCGATCCGGCCAATTGGCTTGTGCCTGCGCGGCAGATGCCAGCACCAGCAGGCCGGCCAGGCCCCAGACACCACGGCCCCAGGAAAGTAGACGCATACAGAGCACTCCCGCAAAGAAATCGGACACAACAGAGGATGGAACCATCTTAGGAAGCAGCGCCTTGCTTGACCACCAGCATTTCAGCAAGCTGCTTTGCCACCACGGCAAACCGGCGCATACTGAACACCTCCATCGCCGCCCCTCCCTCCATGCGCCCCCACCTGCTGCAAGACACCACCCTGCGCTACTTTCTGGCCGTGGCGCAAAGTGGATCGCTCACCGAGGCCTCGGCCCGGCTGCATGTGGCCGCCTCGGCACTGAGCCGCCAGATCGCGGGGCTGGAGGCCCAGCTGGGCACGCCCCTCTTTGAGCGCCACCCGCGCGGCATGGTGCTGACGGCGGCGGGCGAGATCCTCGCGGTGCACGCGCGCCGCACGTTGCTGGACGCCGAGCGCGCGCTGGGCGAGATCGGCGCGCTGCAGGGGCTGCGTGCGGGGCAGGTGCGCCTGGCCACGTCGGATGCGTTTGCGAACGAGCTGGTGCCGCGCCTGTGCGTGGAGTTCCAGCGCACGTACGCAGGGGTGCAGTTCAGCGTGATCGCCTTGCCCACGGCCCAGGTGCCCGACGCCGTGCGCAGCGGCGCAGCCGACATCGGCCTGTGCTTCAGCCGCGCACCGCACAAGGACATCGACGTGGCCTACCGCCAGAGCGCGCCGGTGCTGGCCCTGCTGCCCCCGGGCCACCCACTGGCCAGCGCAGGCAGCGTGGCCCTGGCGCAGATGGCCGGGTACCCGCTGGCCCTGCCCCCGGCCGAAACCACGGTGCGTCAGATGATCGACATCGTCTGCAGCCGCCAGGGCCTGCAGCTGGAGGCCGTGCTCATCAGCAACCACGCCAAGACGGTGGTCAACTTTGTACAGCTGGGCGGCGGGCTGTCGGTGGCCAGCGAGATCGCCGTGCGCCACCTGGTGGCCGAAGGCGCCATCGTGGCCCTGCCCATCAGCGACCCCGGCATGGACCTGCGCGACATCGAACTCCAGACCCTGGCCGGGCGCAGCCTGCCGGTGGCGGCGCAGGCGTTTCTGGAACTGCTCAAGGAACGGCTACCGCAGCCGTGGTAGCCCTTGGCGTGGGTTATTCGCTGGGCTGGTCATCCATCGGTAGACCGAGGCGAATCGGGCCGCCGGGCGCTTTGGCATCCACCGGCACCCCGCCGCGCGTGACGCGCAGGCGGTGCTGCTGGGCCAAAACCTGCGCCACCTGCCTGACTTGAGGCATGTAGTGGCGCCAGTCACCGCCCTCTGGCACCAACGCCCGAGCGACCTCTGACGGGCAGATCGTCGTGTGCAGCTTGCGCCGTGCGAGCAAGGCGAAGATCTGCGCTTCCACGTCTGCGTCGGTCATGGCGCACTCGTGATGTTGCGAACCCTGCTCAGCACCCGTGCTGCGCGCGAAAATCCCGCGCCTTGCCAAAGTGCCCGTTGCCAATGAAGGGCACCGGCGGGCGCAGGGCCGACAGCGGCGAGGGGTGGTTGGAGGTGAGCACCAGGTGCCCCCGGTCTGCGGGAATCCACGCGCGCTTTCCCTGTGCGTGCGAGCCCCAGAGCATGAACACCACCGGACGCGGGCCCTCGGCCACGTGGCGGATGACGGTGTCGGTCAGCTCTTCCCAGCCCTTGCCCGCATGGCTGGCGGCCTGGCCCTCTTCCACCGTGAGGCAGGTGTTGAGCAGCAGCACGCCATTCTTTGCCCACTTGACCAGGCTACCGCCGGGGTTCGGGAACGGGGGAAACGCCACCCCCAGGTCGCGCTGCATTTCCTTGAAGATGTTCTGCAGCGAGGGCGGCAGCCGCACGCCCGGCGCCACCGAAAATGCCAGCCCCTCGGCCTGGCCCCGGCCGTGGTACGGGTCCTGCCCCAGGATGACCACGCGCACGTCTTCGGGTGGCGTCAGGTCCAGCGCGCGCAACGGCTGAGGCGGAAAGATCGCAGCCCCGGCCTGCAGCCGCGCCTGCAAGTGAGCGAGCAACGCCTGCCCACGCGCGCCTGCAAAAAAGGCGTCCACCAAGGGCTGCCAGCCAGGGGCCACCGGCCAGTCGGCGGGTCGGGCCGTCTGGAGTTGCGTGGCGGGCATTTCAGAGGAATTCATGGCGAAATAGGCTGGTAGCGCTAATTACACATGCTCCAGCAGCTATCAAAAACATAGTGATCGATCACTGTCAAGCGAACAGCTTGGCCAGCGCCAGGCCGGGGTCATCCGCCCGCATGAAGGCCTCGCCCACCAGAAAGGCGTGCACACCCGCGTCGCGCATGGTCTTCACATCGGCAGGCTTGAGGATGCCGGACTCGGTGACCAGCAAACGGTCCGCAGGCACATCCTTGAGCATGCCCAGGGTGGTGTCCAGCGTGACTTCAAACGTGCGCAGGTTGCGGTTGTTGATGCCCACCAGCGGGGTCTTGAGCTTGAGCGCGCGCTCCAGTTCGGCGCGGTCGTGCACCTCCACCAGCACCGCCATGTCCAGGCTGCGGGCAATGGCCTCGAAGTCAGCCATCTGGGCGTCATCCAGGCTCGCGGCGATGAGCAGGATGGCGTCAGCGCCCATGGCCCGCGATTCGTAGATCTGGTACGCATCCACCATGAAGTCCTTGCGCAGCACGGGCAACAAGGTGCTAGCGCGGGCCTGCTTCAGGTAGTCGGGCTGGCCCTGGAAGAACTGGCGGTCGGTCAGCACCGACAGGCAGGCCGCGCTGACCTTGCCATCGCCTTCCATATAGCTTTGCGCAATGTCAGCGGGCTCGAAGTCAGCGCGCAGCACGCCCTTGCTGGGGCTGGCCTTCTTGACCTCGGCAATCACCGCCGCCTGGCCCTTGGCGATCTTGGCCCGCAGCGCGCCTTCAAAGTCGCGCGTGAGCACGCGGCTCTCGGCATCGGCGCGCATGGCATCGAACGGCAGGCGCTTCTTGGCGGCGGCCACTTCTTCGTGCTTGACGGCCACGATCTTGTTGAGGATGTCACTGCTCATGGTTGGCTGCCTTGTCGGTTTCGGTGGGCTCAGCGGAGCCCTGTTTCAGAATGCGGGTGAACACGCGGTGCATCACGACCCCGGCCACGATGAACAGGGCAGAGACGCCCAGTGCGATCCAGGTGCCCGGGTCGTGCCACATGGCGGGGTCAGGCCGCCGTATCAGACCGCTGTGGCCAGCGCATGCGTGCGCGTGACCACCTGCTCCAGCTTGGCCAGCGCGGCGCCGGAGGCAATCGCAGCGCGTGCCTTGGCAATGCCAGTCTGGATGGACTCGGCCACGTTGGCGGCGTACAGGGCCACGCCTGCATTCAGGCAGACGATGTCCTGCGCGGCACCGGGTTCGCCCTTCAGCACGCCGATCAGCATCTCACGCGACTGCTCGGGTGTTTCGACCTTGAGGGCGCGGTTGCTCGCCATCGGCAGGCCGAAGTCTTCAGGGTGGATCTCGTATTCGGTGATCTGGCCGTTCTTCAGCTCACCGACCAGCGTGGCGGCGCCCAGGCTCACTTCGTCCATGCCATCACGGCCATACACAACCAGCGCGTGTTCGGCGCCCAGGCGCTGCAGCGCGCGCACCTGAATACCGACGAGGTCGGGGTGGAACACGCCCATCAGGATGTTGGGCGCACCGGCCGGGTTGGTCAGCGGGCCCAGGATGTTGAAGATGGTGCGCACGCCCAGCTCCTTGCGCACCGGGGCCACATTTTTCATGGCGGGGTGGTGGTTGGGCGCAAACATGAAGCCGATGCCGACTTCAGCGATGCACTGGGCGATCTGCTCGGGCTTGAGGTTGATGTGGATGCCCAGGGCCTCCATCACATCGGCGCTGCCGCTTTTGCTCGACACACCGCGCCCGCCATGTTTGCTGACCTTGGCGCCCGCTGCGGCGGCCACGAACATCGAGCAGGTGGAGATGTTGAAGGTGTTGGCGCCATCGCCGCCCGTACCCACGATGTCCACCATGTGGGTCGCGTCCTTGACGTGCACCTTGGTGCTGAACTCGCGCATCACCTGCGCGGCAGCGGTGATCTCGCCGATGGTTTCCTTCTTCACGCGCAGGCCGGTGATGATGGACGCGGTCATGACGGGCGAGAGTTCGCCGTTCATGATGAGCCGCATCAGGTGCAGCATCTCGTCGTGGAAGATTTCGCGGTGCTCGATGGTGCGCTGCAGCGCTTCCTGGGGGGTAATGGGCATGGAATGTCTCCTGGTATTTATGCTGAGGGCTGGTCTGTGAAGGCCAGCTTGAGCCCGAAGCCGATGAACATGGCACCGGCCACGCGGTCCAGCCAGTGCATGCCGAGCTGGATCACCCCGGCGCGCCGTGCCATCCACGATGCCGCCAGCGCCCAGCCCACGTTGACGGGGATGGCGTTGAGGTTGAACAGCACGCCCAGCAACACAAAGGCCAGCGCCTTGTTGTCCGCGCCCGGCGCGATGAACTGCGGCACAAAGGCCAGGAAGAAGATCGCGACCTTGGGGTTGAGCACATTGGTCCAGAAGCCACCGAGGAACACCTTGGAGAGCGGTGTGTGCTGCGCAGGGGCCGCCTGCGCGGCTGCCAGCGCTGCGCTGTTGCCCCCGTCGGCACCGGGCTTGGACAACAGCATGCGCACACCCATCCACATCAGGTACGCGGCACCGATCCACTTGAGCACGGTGAACGCCGTGGCCGATGCGGCCAGCAGCGCGCCCACGCCCACGGCGGCCGCAAAGATGTGCACAAAACACCCAGCCGTGATGCCCAGGCCCGCCACGATGCCCGCGTGGGTGCCGGTCTTGAGCGCGTTGGTCACGATGTAAAGCACATCGGGGCCTGGCGTGAGGTTGAGCAGCCAGCCTGCGGCGATGAACATCACCAGCTGGTGGGCGTCGATGAAGCTCATGCGCGCTGCTCCAGAAAATTCTTGAGCATGGCGTGGCCGTGTTCGGTGAGGATGCTTTCGGGGTGGAACTGCACGCCTTCGATCGCCAGCGTCTTGTGGCGCACGCCCATGATCTCGCCGTCCTCCGTCCAGGCCGTCACCTCCAGCACATCGGGGCAGGTGGCGCGCTCGATGGCCAGCGAGTGGTAGCGGTTGACGGTGAACTGCTCGGGTAGCCCCGCAAACACGCCCTTTTGCGTGGTGGTGATGACGCTGGTCTTGCCGTGCATCAACTCCTGCGCGCGGATGATGTTGCCGCCGAAGGCCGCGCCAATGCTCTGGTGGCCCAGGCACACGCCCAGAATGGGCAGCTTGCCGGCAAAGTGCTTGATAGCGGCCACCGAGATGCCCGCCTCTGCGGGCGAGCAAGGGCCGGGCGAGATGACGAGGCGGTCGAGCTGGCCCGCGTTGAGACGCGCCTCGATCTCGGCCATTGTGATCTCGTCGTTGCGGAACACCTCGACCTCGGCGCCCAGTTCACCAAAGTACTGGACGATGTTGTAGGTAAAGCTGTCGTAGTTATCGACCATCAAGAGTTTAGTCATGCGGCGCTCCCGGCAAGGGCGGGCTCGCGCAGACGGGCGAACTCGCGGTGTTCATAGGCAATGCAGGCTTCCATGAGGCTGCGGTAGATGGCTTCCATCACGTCGGCGTCGCCGCCTTCGGCCTGGGCGCGCTCGCGCACGCGGGCCACGATGGCCTCGATGCGCGCTTCATCGCGCACCTGTTCCACACCTTGCTTGATGCGGGCGGCCTGGGTCATGTAGCCCACGCGCTCCACCAGCAAGGGCACCAGGACGTCGTCCAGCGCGTTCACTTCGCGGCGCACGTCCTGCATGGTGGTGCAGGGTTTGACTCGGGTGATAGCTAGGGTCATTCCAGCCCCTCCTCGACCAGCTCTGCGGCACGCAGCAGCGCACGGGCCTTGTGTTCGGTTTCTTTCCATTCCAGCTCGGGCACCGAGTCAGCCACCACACCGGCAGCCGCCTGCACGTAGAGCGTTCCGTTCTTGATGATGCCGGTGCGGATCGCGATGGCCACGTCCATGTCGCCCGCGTAGCTCAGGTAACCGCAGGCGCCGCCGTACAGGCCGCGTTTGGTGGGTTCCAGCTGGTCGATGAGTTCCATGGCGTGCACCTTGGGCGCGCCGGTGAGTGTGCCGGCGGGGAAGGTGGCCTTGAGCACATCCATGCTGGTCATGCCGTCGTGCAGGATGCCTTCCACGTTGCTCACGATGTGCATCACGTGGCTGTAGCGCTCCACGGCAAAGGCCTCGGTCACCTTCACGGTGCCGGTTTTGGCGATGCGGCCGATGTCGTTGCGCGCCAGGTCGATGAGCATCACGTGCTCAGCACGTTCCTTGGGGTCGTTGATGAGTTCGACCTCGGTGGCCTTGTCTTTCTCGGGCGTGGCGCCACGCGGGCGGGTTCCGGCCAGGGGGCGGATGGTGACCTTGGTGCCTTCGTCGGTCTTCTCCTGGCGCACCAGGATCTCGGGGCTGGCGCCCACCACATGGAAGTCGCCAAAGTCGTAGAAGTACATGTACGGCGACGGGTTCAGCGAACGCAGCGCGCGGTACAGCGACAGGGGCGACTCGGTGTAGCGCTTGTGGATGCGCTGGCCCACCTGCACCTGCATGAAGTCGCCTGCGGCAATCAGCTCCTTGGCGCGCTCCACGGCGGCCAGGTAGTCGGCCTTGGCAAAGTCGCGCTGGGCGGGGTGGCTTTCGGTGGCCTTGACCACGGGGGCGCTCACCGAATACTTGAGCTGCTCTTTCAGCTCGCGCAGGCGCTTCTTGGCCTTGGCGTACGCCTCCGGCTGGGCCGGGTCGGCGTAGACAATGAGGTACAGCTTGCCCGAGAGGTTGTCGATGACGGCCAGCTCCTCGCACTGCAGCAGCAGGATGTCGGGGCAGCCCAGGGTGTCGGGTGGGCAGGTGGTCTCCAGCTTCTTTTCGATGTAGCGCACCGCGTCGTAGCCGAAGTAACCGGCCAGGCCGCCACAAAAACGCGGCAGGCCGGGGCGCAAAGCCACTTTGAAACGCTTTTGGTAGGCCTCGATGAAATCGAGCGGGTTGCCTTGCGCGGTCTCGACCACCTGACCGTCGGTCACCACCTCGGTCCTGGCCTGGTCGCCAAAGCCGCTGGCGCGCAGCAGGGTGCGGGCGGGCAGGCCAATGAAGCTGTAGCGCCCGAAGCGCTCGCCGCCCACCACGGATTCGAGCAGGAAGCTGTGCTTGCCGCCGTCTTTGGTGTGCGCCAGCTTCAGATAGAGCGAGAGCGGAGTTTCCAGGTCCGCAAAGGCCTCGGCCATGAGCGGAATGCGGTTATAGCCTTCGCTGGCCAGGCTTTTGAATTCAAGTTCTGTGATCACGGGGAGGGCTCCCAGCTGTCGCAGCGCGTGTCCCTGTGCAATGAAAAGGGGCGCTGCGGTCCATTCAATCGGCCTCACCGCATTCGGGTGGAGGCCACGGGTGCACGCTGGGGCTGCTGCCCAGGTGCCATCAGGCGTTCAAAGCGACAGGCTGACGCCAGGGCCAGGCTCCCCGGTCGCTGCAACCTGTGATGAACACGTGGTGAATGAACATGGGCCAAAGTGTAGCAAAGCTTTTTTAGCGGGCTGATTTGACAGCCCTCACAGCGAGATCGCACAACCGCTCGAAAACCCTGTTGCGGCCCGACAGGAGCGCTGCAACAATTTGAAACGAACGACCGTTCTTTTTTAGGAGCTGCGCATGAAATTCCTGACGCGATGCGCTGTGATGGCGGGAGCTTGCCTGTTGGCAGCCAGTGCCATTGCCCAGCCCATTACCGTGGCCGACGTGAAATACGAAGAAACCGCCAGCCTGAGCGGCAGCACCCTGCAGCTCAATGGCGCAGGGGTGCGCTACAAGGCAGTGTTCAAGGTATACACGGCGGGGCTTTATCTCGAAAAGAAAGCCGGCACACCCGCCGACGTCATGGCCCAGAAGGGCCCCAAGCGCATGAGTATTACCATGCTGCGCGACATCGACTCCACCGAGCTGGGCAAGCTGTTCTCGCGCGGCATGGAGGACAACATGGACCGCGCGGCATTCTCCAAGCTCATTCCTGGCGTGCTCCGCATGAGCCAGATCTTCTCGGACCACAAGAAGCTGGTGGCGGGAGACCAGTTCCAGATCGACTGGATTCCGGGTACCGGCACCATCATCACCGTCAAGGGCAAGCCGCAGGGAGAGCCCTTCAAGGAACCCGAGTTCTTCAACGCGTTGCTGGGTATCTGGCTGGGCAATGCGCCAGCTGACTGGAAGCTCAAGGACGCGTTGCTGGGCAAGACCGCCCAGTCATCGTCCTAGTTGTCCTAGGGCAAACACCCACGCCCTCCCGGCAAAGGCTGTCGCGCGCCCGACAGACGCGCCCCCTACCCGGGAGTAGCCTGTGCCTCAGTCCCCGCCCCAGCCATTGCCCAACCTTTCCAGCCCTTTTTGACAACGCGACAACCGGTCTCCCGCTGCGTGCACCCGCAGCGCCCGAGGCCACGGCCTGAACCGAGCTTTGTGCGCTATCCGCGCCCCGCAACGAGCCGTCTGTAACGCCCCTTCTGCCCCCAGCCCCCTTACGCGCCAGACACCACCATGAAACTCAGCAACCTTTCCGTCGGCCTGCGCCTGAGCGCATCCTTCGGTGCCATTCTTCTCATCACGGCTCTCATTGCGGCCACAGGGATGTGGCGCATTGCCAGCCTGCAAAGTGCCAGCGAGCGCGTCGCCACGCAGGAGATCGAGCAGCAAACCCTTGTGGAGGACTGGGCGTCGGACATCCGCCTGAACTGGGTACGCACCGAGGCCTTCCTCAAGGCCATCGACCGCGACTACATGGACAAGCTCACCGCCGACACCCAGGCGACGGCGAAGGGCATGGAAGCCAAGGTCAAGCGCATTGAGGCACTGGTGCAAGGCGACCAGGCCAAGGGGCTTCTGGCAGCAATTGCGACGGCCCGGCAGGCCTACAACGACAAGCTCAACGAAATCCGGGAACTGCACCGCGGTGGCGAACCCAACGTGCCCGCCCTCGTGGACAAGGACCTGCGCCCGCTGGCCGACAAATACCTTCAATCCCTCGACGACCTGCGCAAAACCATGGCCGCCCAGCTGGCCGAAAGCCAGGCAGACACATCCACCCTGGCCAAAGCCAGCCAGGTGCTGTTGGGTGTAGGCACTCTGGTGGCCGTCGCGCTCGGCGCATTGATGGGCCTGACCGTCACGCGCTCCATCGTGCGCCCCTTGCAGCAAGGCCAACAAGCCGCCGAAAGCATTGCAGATGGCGATCTGACCCACCCCATTACCACCAGTGGGAATGACGAAACCGGCCAGTTGCTCCAAGCACTGTCCACCATGCAATCGCGCCTGGCCACCATCGTGGGCAACGTGCGCAACAGTGCCGAGGGCGTGGCCACGGCCAGTGCCGAGATTGCATCAGGCAACAACGACCTGAGTGCCCGCACCGAGCAGCAGGCCAGCGCACTGGAAGAAACCGCAGCCTCCATGGAAGAGCTGGGCTCCACCGTGCGCCAGAACGCCGACAACGCCCGCACCGCCAACCAGCTGGCCATGAGCGCCAGCACCGTGGCCGTGCAGGGCGGGGATGTGGTGGCCGAGGTGGTGGACACCATGAAGGGCATCAACGACAGCAGCCGCAAGATCGCAGACATCATCAGCGTGATCGACGGCATCGCCTTCCAGACCAACATCCTGGCGCTGAACGCGGCTGTGGAGGCTGCGCGCGCGGGCGAACAGGGTCGGGGCTTTGCGGTGGTGGCGGGCGAGGTGCGCAGCCTGGCGCAACGCAGCGCCGAGGCCGCCAAGGAGATCAAGGGTCTAATTGGGACCAGCGTGGAACGCGTGGAGCGCGGCACGGCCCTGGTGGACAAGGCCGGCGCCACGATGACCGAAGTGGTCAGCGCCATCCGGCGCGTGACCGACATCATGGGCGAAATCAGCGCCGCCAGCAGCGAACAAAGCCAGGGCGTCTCACAGGTCGGCGAGGCCATCACGCAGATGGACCAGGCCACCCAGCAAAACGCCGCCCTGGTGGAACAAAGTGCTGCCGCCGCCGACAGCCTCAAGACCCAGGCCGGCCAGCTGGTGGATGCCGTGGCAGTGTTCCGCCTCTCGGACAACGCCACGCGCCCCAGCAGCACCGCGCCCGCCCCCGTGCGCAGCAATCCCCCCGCGTCATCACGTCTGGACTACCGCAGCGTGGCGCCACGCCAGCTGACTGCCTGAACAGGCAGGCTCGGCCAGCTCAGGCGAGCTGCGCCAGCGCATCCACAAAACCATCGGCATCCACGGCCCGCACGGGCTGGCCGTGGTTGTAGCCATAGGTGACCAGCACCACCGGGCAGCCCGCAGCCCGCGCGGCCTGCGCATCGTTGCTGGAGTCGCCCACCATGAGCGTGCGCGCGGGGTCGGTGCCCAACGCTTCGCAGGTCTTGCGCAAAGGCAACGGATCGGGCTTCTTGCGCTCGAACGAGTCGCCACCGAAGACCTTCTCGAAATAGCCGTCAAGCCCCTTGGACTGCAGCAAGGGCAGCGCAAAGTCCCGGGGCTTGTTGGTCAGACAGGCGAGACGCAGACCCCGGGCGCGCAAAGCCTGGAGCCCCGCCTCCACACCGTCATATACCCCGGCATACTGGCCATTGATGGCGAGATAGTGGCGTTGGTAGCTGGCCCAGGCCGATGGATACAACGCTTCAATTTCAGTAGCAATAGAGGCATGATTTATCTGCGCCAGCACGTGGTGGAGCACTGAACGCAGCAAATGCTCCGACCCCTTGCCCACCATGTGCTCGATGGTCTGTGCCGCAATCGACGGCAGCTCCAGTTCGCGCAGCATGCGGTTCAGTGCCTCGTTGAAATCACCCATGGTGTCCACCATGGTTCCGTCCAGGTCGATGATGGCGGCGTCCACGCCGGTGAGCAATGTGGACAGCGAGGGGGTAACGGCGAGAGACATTGGGCAAGCATTCGGAAAGAGAAGACGGGACCAAGTTTACGGAACCCGTCAAATCCTCCCCTGGTCTGCCTTGCTTCGTTCACCGCAGACTGAGCGTCTCGCGCTTCCACGCAGGGTCTTGCCAACGCTGGAACAGGGGCAGCGCTGCCACATCGCCCGTCACGCGCTCGGTGGTCAAGCCCTCCAGCCGCACCACCTCAAAACTCTTGCGGTAGCGGCCCTGGCCCCGGGCTTCGCGCGCCACCAGCATCTGCTGGCCGCCGGGCACCCAGCCCGCCCATTCGGCCACGCCGGTCTCGGGCGTGGCGGCGGCGGGCGGCAGCACGTCGGCCAGCCAGCCGCCTTCCGTTTTGCGCAGCACCCACAGCTCGCGCCAGCCTTCCATGGGCTGCACGGCCAGGGCCAAGGCTGTGCCTTCGCGGTTGGTGCTGGCCGATGCAGTCCACACCACGCCGTAGGTGCAGCGGCGCAGCAGCGGGGCCTTGGCGCTGTGCTGCGCGTCCACCAGCAGCACGCAGGTTTCGCCGGGGGCGCCAGGCTCAGTCAGCAGCGTGGGGCGGGCTCCGGCGGCAGTCGCGACAGGCGCCGCAGCAGGCACCAGCGCCCAGCGTACGGCGCTCACCCGCATGGCAGCGTCGTTGTAGGCGCTCTGGTCTTCGTCGGGCAGGTCGGCCTTGCTCACGCCAGTGAATTCCGTCAGGGCGCGTGCGGCGGCTGCGGCCACAGCCGGGTCGGCCGCGTTCTTGCGCGCCTGCTGGAAGGCCGCGGCGCCCCACACGCTGGCGCGGCGCATCTGCACGCGGTTGCGCAGGTAGCCGGGCAGGCTCGCCACGTCCACGCGCTCCAGCACCTCCGCCTGCCAGGCGGTGACCTTGGCACGCTCGTGTGCGGGCAGGTCGGGGTTGATGCATTCGGGGCGGGTCAGCGCCAGGACGGCACGGGCGCGCTGCTCGGCATCGGCCACGGGCATGGCCAGCAGGCGGCGAAAGGCCTCGCCCTCGTAGCAGACCTGCATGCGGCCTTCGACCTCGTAGGTGGCAAAGCGCACGCCGTAGCCGTTGGCCACATCCAGATGGGCCGACAGCGCGGCACCCGAGGCCTTGCCCGGCACGGCCACCGAGGCACGGCGCGCCAGACGGTCGGCAAAGGTGCCCAGGGCATCGAAAGCCTGGGCACCCTCCACACCCGCCAGGGCCTTGGCGGGCGCGGCTTGCAGGTACGCGGCGGTGAGGCCAATGCCCAGCGCTTCGGCGCCCGGGGTGTCCTGCACAAAGCGCATCACAGCCAGCAGCGCGGGGCCTTCTGCCTCGGTCAGGGCCACGCGGCGCACATCGCTGGCGCGGATGAAGCCACCGCGCTCGCGCTTGTGGTCCCACACCTGCAAATAGTCGAGGCGTTCGCCGCGCACTTCGAGCACTTCGCCCTGCCACAGGCTGGCCTGCTGCTGGGCACCATCGCGCGGTGCAGCGCGCAGGTTGGCTTGGTCTTGCACCACGATGGCGCTGCCCTGGGCGCTGGGCGATGGCTGGGGGGCGGCCTCGGCCACCACGGTCACTGCGGCGCTGGCCACGGCTGCCAACAAAGTTGCGAAGGTCGCGTTCATGTTCACTGCTCCACGGCTTGGGTGGTGGTGGCGTCGTCGGCCACGGCTGCAGCCTGTGCGGCCCCGGCCTGGGCATTCCGTTGACCGCCCAGCAGCGCGGCACCGATGAAGTCGCCATTGGTGGGCGGGGGCGCGATGATGACCTGGATCTTGTCCGAGAGCTTGTCGGCCAGCGTCTTCTGAATGAGCAGCGGGTGTTTGGTCACCAGTGCGCCTTCGCGGGCCATTTGCTCGGCATTGACCTTGCCCACGCGGTCCATGCGGTAGGCCTCGGCTTCGGCCAGCTTCTGGCGGGCGTCGGCTTCGCCGTTGGCTTCGATGCGGCGGGCCTGGGCGGCGCCTTCAGCAGCTTTCACGCGGGCCACACGCTCGGCTTCGGCCTCCAGCTGGCGCTGTTCGATCTGGCGCTGCTTGAAGGGCAGCACGTGCTTCATGGCATCTTCCTGGGCCTTGGCGGCGATGACCTGCTCACGCGCGGCGGCTTCGGCGGCCACTTCGCGACGCACCTTGTCGGCGTTGGCGTCCAGCTCGGTTTCCTTCACGCGCTTGTCTTTCAGCTCCAGCGTGTAGCGCATCTTTTCGGACGCCAGCTCTTCGGCCAGCAGGCTGTCCATGCCACGGCGGTATTCGGCGGGCAGGTCCACCTTGCCGATCTGCAGGCTGCGCAGCGTCACGCCATCGGCCGCCAGGCGGGCGCGCAGTTCGGTTTCGATGATCTGTGCAATTTCGGCGCGCTTGGACGAGAAGATTTCACGCACCGTGTAGCGGGCAAACACCTTGTAGACCAGGCCCTGCACGGCGGGCTCCACGATGTCGACGCCCACGTTGTCGGGCAGGTTGCCGGCCTTGACGGCGGGCGAGTTGGGGTCCAGGGCATAGCGCACGCTCAGGTCCAGGCCTAGCGACAGTCCTTCCACTGACTGCAGCGGCGCGCTGCCCGTGGCCTGGCGCATGGCTTCGGGGCGGTAACTCTGGTCACGCAGCGAGAACACGCGCACCGTGTGCAGGCCGGGCACCACCCACACGCTGCCATCGCGCCAGAGGCTCACGGCACCGGTGAACTGGTTCAGGCGCACACCGAGGTCGCCTTGCGCCAGGTGTTGCACCGGCGGATTGCGGACCACCATCAGGCCTGCGACGGCCACCATAGCGCCAGCAGTCAACCAGCGCACGGTGCGTGCGGTGGGCAGCAGATAGGCCCAGTTCAGTCGAGGGCCATCGGCACCGCATGCATCGGCTGCCACAGGGCTTTGCGATTCAGCGTCCAGCACGGGCTCCATGCCGGCTTCGGACAACGGGGTAGAGCGACGGCCCTTCAGGGTCTGCACGATGCGGTTCCAGGTGGCTTTCATGGTGTTTCTCTCTCGGGTTGGTTCGGTGTTGTTGTCATTTCTGAGCCGCCGCTGTGGCTTGCTCATTGAGGACCGATTGTTCGGATCCACCCCGGAAGCAACAATGCGGCGCAGCCCCCAATGCGCTCACACCGGTCGCACGAACCTTCCGGTCCCGGAAGAAAAACTCACACCGCCCAGAACGGGGCGCCGGGATAATCCGCCCACCCCTCTACTGCCTCGCCCTGCCCATGACCCGCATTGCCGTGATCGAAGATGACCTGCCCACCAGCAACCAGTTGGCCGGGTGGATACGCAGTGCGAAGAGCGGTATCGTCATCGACCAGTGGTTCACCCGCGACGAGGCCGAGGCCGCGCTGGCCCGCGAGCACTACGACGCGGTGGTGCTGGACATTGAGTTAGGCCGCGAGCGCCATGCGGGCGTGGCCCTCATCAACGCCATTAACAAGCTGCGCCAGGGCACGCCGGTGCTGGTGGTGTCGGCCATGCCCGCGGCCATCTACCGCAGCATCATGAAGGCGCTGGACGCGTGGGACTACCTGCAGAAAACCACGTTCGAAGAGGCCGATTTCATTGAGACCTTTCTCGACATCCTGCGTACCACACAGGCCCAGGCCCCAGCCAGCGCGCCCTCCGCCCCCGTGGGTGATGCACTGGTGCTGGACCCGCTGTGGCAGCGCACCCCCACCTGGCGCGGCGAGCGCATCAACCTGCCACTGACGGCCCAGCGCATCCTGGCCACGCTGCACCAGCGCAGTGGCGAGGTGGTGTCGTATGACGAACTGTTCGAGGTGGTGAAAAGCGGGCGCAATCGTGACAACGTGCGCAAGCATGTGAGCACCATTCGCGAGGCGCTGCGCGAAGTCGATCCTGGATTTGAGGGAATAGAAAACGTGCCCATGCGCGGGTTCCGCTGGGTCGGCAAATGAAGCGCCTGCTGCGCCGCCCCGCGCTGGAAATGCCTAGACTGGGCCTGCCCGCGTTCCGCCTGCGCATCCTCGTGCGCGGGGTGTTCGTGCTGCTGGCATTGGCCACGGTGGTGCTGAGCGTGGTAGTGCTCAAGGACGAAAAAGAGCGCGCCTGGCAGGCTTACCAACATGGCTTTGTGCGTAGCCAGGCAGAGGTCATGGCGCGGCTGCGCCACCCCTCGGGCCACTTGGCGCTGCTCAACGCCAGCCACCTCGGCCAGGGCGTGACGCCGCTGGCGCCGCTGCTGCTGCCCTACGCCGCCATCGACTTTGACGATCCCCAAAAATCGCAACAGGCCGTGGAGATGGCGGGGTGTTCCGTGCAGTACCCCGATGGCGCCTCAGTGTGCGCGGCGATTGGCAACAACCCCTATGCGGGCGGCTTCATCTACCTGGTGGGCAGTTTTTATGCGGGCGAGCTGACACCCCGCGAACGCGGCGCCTTGGTGCCCGCCGAGGCACACCGTGCGCGCATCTCCCTGGACATGCGAGGCGCCACCTACCGCTGGATTGCTCCGTATGAGGCCATGCCCCCACAAGGCAGCGCGGCTGTGCGCGGGCGCCTGACGGGGTTTGTGGACAACGGCACGCCGCTGCTCGACGCCCGCGCGCGGCCGGTGCGCGACTTTCGCGGCTGGCTGTGGCAAAACGGCCAATGCCGCGACCTGCCGCACCCATCGGCCAGCTCGCCCGCTGGCGAGGCCACCACCACTGACTGCCTGCGCCGCACCCACTACTCCATCCGCCTGCCAGTCGAGTTGTTCCGCGAAGCCCTGTTCCGCAGAGACGAGCGCCTGGTCTGGCCGCCGGAAGACCTGGGGCAGATGCGTGTGCGGGTGGAGATGCTGGCGCCGGGCGAGGAAACCAAGCCGCTGTTCGACAGCGACGCACCCGGCGCGCAACTGGCCGCATCGCTGGGCGACCTCTCGCGCAGCCTGTTGCCGGGCGAGCGTGTGCAGATCCGCAAAATGGGCAGCGACGAAGCCAGCGCCATCACCCTCAAGGGCGTCGAAGTGCAGGCCGATCCATCTGCACCGTGGCTGCTGCGCCTGATCCGCTGGCTGCCGCTGGAGGCCGCAGGCGTGGGCCCGGCAGCAGCCACGCCCGCCGCCCCTACGGCCCTGGACATTCTGGACACGCCCACGGGAAACTACGTGGTCAACTTCACCGGCCACCTGCGCGGCGTGGAGCAAGGCTTGGCCGCCGTGGCCACGCGCCTGTCGTGGTACCTGGGTGCCATGCTGGGCGCCATTGCGCTGGCCTGGCTGGTGGTCGAGGTGGGCCTGATCCGCCGCGTGACGGCCCTGACCCGCCGCGCCGCCGCCGTGTCGTACAACGTGCAGCCTGGCCACACCGGCCCCCGGCTGGGCGATCTGGATGTGTCGGACCTGCGCGGCTCGGACGAGCTGGGCATTCTGGCCGGTGGCTTGGCCGACCTGCTGCAGCGCGTGAAGGACGACCTGCAGCGCGAGCAGCTGCGCGCCCAACAAGAGCGCGACATGTGGCACGCCGTAGGGCACGAGATCATGTCGCCCCTGCAGTCGCTGATGGCGCTGAACGGCCCACAAGACCCCGGCCACCGCTATGTGCAGCGCATGCAGCAGGCCATCCATGTGTTGTATGGCACGGCATCGCCCGCCGAAGCGCTGCAGGCCGCCGATGTGCCCCAGGGGCGGCTGGACCTGGATGCCTTCTTGCGCAACGTGGCCGACAACGCCCACTTTGCGGGCATTCTGGATGTGGTGTACGACCTGGGCCCAAGCCACCCTGGCCCGGTCATCGTGCGGGCCGATGAGTTTGCGCTCGAAGACGTGGTGACCCACATCTTGCGCAATGCCGACCGCTATCGCCCTACAGGCAGCCCCATCAGGCTGACGCTCACGGCGTCGGAATCCACCGCCAGCGCTACGCTGCACAACCAGGGCTCCACCATTGCAGACGAACTGCTGGAGCGGATTTTTGAGCTGGGCGTTTCCGACCCCGCCAGCCCCGCCCCGCTGGGCGAGGGCGAGCACCGGGGCCAGGGGCTGTTTGTGGCCAAAACCTACATGGCCAAGATGGGCGGCACCATCAATGCGCGCAACACGTCTGATGGCGTGGCCTTCATCCTGACCTTTCAGCGACTGGGCTGACCCAGCCCAAGACGCGAAGCGCGCGCACGGGCAAGGGCGGCTCTGTCCGACAGGGGCACATGGCCCCGGCGCCTACCCTGCAGGCATAGGTTCAGACCATCGTCTGCCATTGCCTCAGGAGCCCTCCATGAAACGCCTTCGCTTTGCCACCTCTATCTTCACTGCGGCATTGCTGCTGGCCTGTGCGGGCGCATCCGCTCAAACGCCGCCGCAGGACGCGCGGACACGCTACGAGCAGGAGCGGGAAAAGTGCATGACCAACAACACCCAGGACAGCCTGGCCACCTGCCTGCGCGAGGCCAACAACGCACTGGACGCTTCCCGCAAGGGCGATCTCAGCAACCCTGGAGCCGCCGCCACCGACAACGCCACCCAGCGTTGTGCAGCTTTCCAGACGGCTGCTGACCAGGCGGATTGCATGCGCCGCGTGCAAAGCAGCCCGGCGAGTGGCTCGGTATCCGGCGGCGGCGTGCTGCGCGAATCGACCACGACGACCATCACCGTGCCTGCGCAACAGTAGCCTGACCCCCTATTAGGTGCGGTCTGTCACAAAGGCATCCGCGCCCAATCTTCGCAGCGACCCAGGCGATCAGCCCAAGGCCACACGCATCGCGTCGATCACGCCCCGGTAGTCCGGCTTGCCAAAGATGGCGCTGCCCGCGACAAAGGTGTCAGCGCCCGCGTCAGCCACGCGGCGGATGTTGTCGGTCTTGATGCCGCCATCGACTTCCAGACGAATGTCCTTGCCAGAAGCATCAATGCGCTTGCGCACAGCTTCGATCTTGCGCAGCGCGGAGTCGATAAAGCTCTGGCCGCCAAAGCCGGGGTTCACGCTCATGATGAGGATGAGGTCGATGTCGTCGATCACCCAGTCCAGCACGTCCAGAGGTTCGGCAGGATTGAACACCAGGCCAGGCTTGACGCCTTTGGACCGGATGGCCTGGATGCTGCGGTGCACATGGCCCGAGGCATCGGGGTGGAAGCTGATGTAGTCAGCACCCGCGTCGGCAAAGGCAGCGGCCAAGGCATCTACGGGCTGGATCATCAGGTGCACGTCAATCGGCACGGCCACGCCCGCAGGCGTTTTGGCGTGGGGCTTCAAGGCCTGGCAGACCATGGGGCCAAAGGTCAGGTTGGGCACGTAATGGTTGTCCATCACGTCAAAGTGAATCCAGTCGGCGCCAGCGGCAATGACATTGCGCACTTCCTCGCCCAGGCGGGCAAAGTCGGCGGAAAGGATAGAGGGGGCGATTTGGAATGTGCGGCTCATCCCCCGATTGTCGCAAAGCGCAGAACCACTGGGGTTTTGGCACGTGGGAATTGCCCACACAGAGGGCGGCACGGTTACCATGCGGCCCATGCCAAAGTACCAGTTTGACGTGGAAGTGCTGCCCGAATACCTGCCCGAGCAGTCTGCGCCGGACACCGGGGTGTTCAGCTTCGCCTACACCATCACCATCACCAACGCAGGGGACGCGCCCGCCCAGCTGATCTCGCGACACTGGATCATCAGCGACGCGCGCGGCCACACCGAAGAGGTCAAGGGCCTGGGCGTGGTGGGACAGCAGCCACTGCTCAAGCCGGGTGAGTCGTTCCAGTACACCAGCGGCTGTCGCCTGCGCACCTCCAGCGGCACCATGCACGGCACCTTCCATTGCGTGGCCGAAGATGGCGAGCCTTTCAATACCCCGGTGCCCTTGTTCGTGCTGGAGGCGATCAGCCACGGCCCGTCGGGTGAGCCCCTGAGCGGCCGGGTGCTGCATTGAAGAACCATTCCCACAGCCCCCATGCCCCCCCCTCCATGGGACCGCTATCCATCGGATGGGCGGCTTTTCCTGTGGGAGCAGGCCACCCATGAAAAATTCCGCCGAGCCCAAAGACCTGGCCCACCTGCTGGCGGCGCTGGACCCTGCCGCCGACCTGGCCCATCGCCATCTGTGGCTCATCCACCTGCTGGACTGGGTGCGCGGCAAGCGTGATTCGGTGCCTGCCGCGGTGGGCCGGGTGCAGCTTTTCATCGATGCGGTCGCGGCGCGGCCCGATATTCAGCAGCGGCTGCAGGCCTGGTGGGCGACGCTGGTGGACCAGGTAGACATCACCACCTTGCTGGCGGACTTTGGCTTTGCACCCCGCACCGCCCTGGTCAGCGAGATGGCCGAACGCCTGCGCACCAAGCTGCTGCCGGGCAGCCCAGAGACCATCGATGCGTCCGAACTGTTCATGCTGGCCTTGCCCAGTGCGTTCGACGCGCAATGGCTGGCCGCACTGGATGAAGCCACCCTGAACCGCCTGGTGATGTTGCTGGCCCAGGACAACGCCGATGAGCGCCCAGGCGGCGCGACACGCTGGCACCGCGCCTTGTTGGATGCCATCACCTACTGTGCAGGGCAAATCCTCTCGACCGGCTTTGCACCCGAACTGCGACTGCGCATGAGCGAATCTGCACGGGAGGCACAACCCTTCCACGCCCTCATCCGCGACGTGGAAAGCCTGCGGGTCGAGGTGCTGCACGCGCTGCGCACACCCGACCGGCTGGACGCATCCGCCCAGCGCCTGCGCGAACGCCTGGAGGCCTGCCGCGCGGCGGCTGCCACCGTCTATACGCATTTCGAGGACAACGGCATTTCGGTGGGGCTGGTGTTCCGGCTGCGGCAGCTGCGCGAGCGCATCTTGCGCGTGCGCGTGTTGCTCGACTGCCTGTTGTCAGCGCAGCCCGCAGTCACTGCGGCGCAACTCATGGCACAGCTGGTGATGGTGGGACAAGAGCGGCGCAGCCTGCGCGCGCTGCTGGCCTCCAACTCCTCGCTGCTGGCGGCCAAGGTGGCCGAGCGCAGCGCCGAAACGGGCGAGCACTACATCACCCGCACCAGTGCCGAATACCGCTCCATGCTGCGCAAGGCGGCAGGCGGCGGTGCGCTGATGGCCTTCACCACACTGATCAAGTTTGGCCTGTATGCGCTCGCGCTCTCGGCCTTCTGGGGCGGCTTCATGGCGGGCATCAACTATGCCGTGAGCTTTGTGTTGATCCAGTTGCTGCACTTCACGGTGGCCACCAAACAACCTGCCATGACCGCGCCTGCCATGGCGGCCAAGCTCAAGGAGCTGGGCACCGGCGATGCGATCGAGTCGTTCGTGGACGAGATCACGCACCTGGTGCGCTCGCAGGTGGCTGCTGTGCTGGGCAATGTGCTGGTGGTGTTCCCGGCCGTGCTGGCGCTGGCTGCACTGATTGCACTGGCCACGGGCCACCCGGCCATCAGCGAGAAGCAGGCCGAGCATGTGTTCGAGTCCCTGCACCTGCTGGGGCCGTCGCTGTTCTTTGCCGCCTTTACCGGGGTGCTGCTGTTTGCCTCCAGCATCATCGCGGGCTGGACAGAGAACTGGTTTGTGCTGCACCGCATGGACTCGGCCTTGCACTACAACCCGCGCATCACCGGGCTATTGGGTGCCGAGCGCGCCGCGCGCTGGGCGCGCTTCCTGCGCGAGAACCTGTCGGGTTTTGCGGCCAACATCTCGCTGGGTTTCATGCTGGGCCTGGTGCCTGCTTTCGCTGCGTTTTTCGGCTTGGGGCTGGATGTACGGCACGTCACCCTCTCCACCGGGCAGGTGGCGGCCGCCGGCGCCACGCTGGGTCTGCAGGTGCTGCAGTTGCCCGCGTTCTGGTGGGCAGTAGCCTCGCTCCCGTTCCTGGGCGCACTGAATGTGTCGGTGAGCTTTTATCTGGCCTTCAGTCTGGCGCTGCGTGCACAGAACGTGAGCGGCGTGGACCGCTCGCGCATCTATGCCGCCATCCGCGCCCGCCTGCGCACCGCGCCGCTGAGCTTTTTTGTGCCCGAGCGGCGGGGGCCACTGGCGACAACGGCACAGGGCTGAGGCGAAACCGCCGCCTCTGTCCTACAAGGGCGGAGTGTTTCCGCCTGTAAATTCAAGGGCCCAACGCCCCAGCGCACCCCGTCCCATCTGCGGAGGGCCTGTGCGCCGGGGCCTCCACTCCAACGGGCAGCGCCCGTCTGACGCAGAGGTCCGATGACATGAATGAAATCCTGAGCTTTTGGGCGCAGTGGCTGCGCCCCTCGGCCGGGCTGCCCACGGTGCAATGGTCACTGCTGCTGGCGGTAGCCGCGATGGCAGGCTATCTCACCCAACGCCACACCGGCCTGCCCAAGGTGGTGGGCTATTCGCTGGTGGGCACGGCAGCCGGCCTGGCAGGCTTCAGCGGTGCAGTCTGGCCGCTGCAGGGCATTGGCCTGTTCCTGCTGGAGCTGGGCGTGGCCATTGTGCTGTTCGAATGTGGCGGCCGTATCCCGCTGCGCTGGTTCCGCCACAACCCCATGGTGCTGGTGCAGAGCATTGCCGAATCGGTGCTGACCTATTTCGCGGTGTACTGGGTGCTGGTGTGGCTGCAGCTGCCGCCCCAGGCGGCTGGCCCGCTGGCCCTGGTGGCGCTGGCGGCATCTCCTGCAGTGCTGACCCGTGTGGTGGCCGACACCCGTGCCGCCGGCCCGGTGACCGAACGCGCCATTGTGCTCACCACACTCTCCACGCTGTATGCCCTGACCCTGGGCAGCGCCAAGGCAGAACTCATCAACCGCCAGAGCCTCACCGTGCTGGAGGCCGTTTCGCCCGTGGTGGTGGTGCTGGGCGTATCGATCGTGGTGGCCGCCGTGCTGGCCCTGGTGCTGCGCATGGCGTTGCGCTTCATGAGCCCCACCAGCGAAAACACCTCCATGCTGTTCCTGGCCCTGGTGGCTGCAGGCACGGCAGTGGCCGCTCACATGGGGGGCTCGGCACCACTGGCCGCGCTGCTGGGGGGCATGCTGCTCAAACAGCTCAACCCGCGCCCCTGGGCCTGGCCACGGCAGCTGGGCAATGCATCGTCCCTGCTCACCATGCTGATGTTCGTGCTGGTTTCCACCGTGGCAGCGCAGGCCGACTGGAGCGCGCCCGTGGCCGGTGTGGTGCTGGCCCTGATTGCCGTGCGCCTGCTGGCCAAGGCCACCGGCGTTGCGCTGGGCAATGTGGGCAGCGGCGCCAGCTGGAAGCAGGCGCTGTGGGTGGGCTGCGCGATGACCCCCATGTCCTCCATCGCCCTGCTGATCGCATCGCAGTTTGTGCTCGCGTCGCCTTCCACCGGCCATGTGATCGCGGGTGTGGCGCTGCCCGCCATCTTGCTGATGGAGGTATTTGGTGCCGTCATTGCCACCGTGGCCATTTACCGTGCGGGCGAAAGCTCCAAACCCTGGGCACCCCTGACCCGCAGCAACAACAACGGAGAGTCCCCCCGTGAGTCTTGAAGCCTTCACCCATTCCGAGCCGCTGACGCTGGGCGTCGAGCTGGAGCTGCAGCTGGTCAACACCAACGACTACGACCTGGCGCCCTACGCCGAGGACATGCTGCGCCTCATGAAGAAAACCCCGCTGCCCGGTAGCGTGGTGCCCGAGATGACGAACAGCATGATCGAAATCTCCACCGGCATCTGCCACTCGGCCAGCGAGGTGCTGGGCCAGCTTACGCCCATCCGCGATGCGCTGGTCAAAAGCGCCGACAAGCTCAACATTGCCGTGGTGGGCGGCGGCACGCACCCGTTCCAGCAGTGGCACGAGCGCCGCATCTACGACAAGCCGCGCTTTCGCGAGCTGTCCGAGCTGTACGGCTACCTGTCCAAGCAGTTCACCATCTTCGGACAGCACGTGCACATTGGCTGCCCGGATGCCGATGCCGCGCTGCTGATGCTGCACCGCATGTCGCGCTACATCCCGCACTTCATTGCGCTGTCGGCGTCCAGCCCCTATGTGCAAGGGCAGGACACGGCATTTGACTCGGCCCGGCTCAACTCGGTGTTTGCGTTCCCCTTGTCGGGCCGCGCCCCGATGGCGCTGACCTGGGACGACTTCACGACCTACTTCAACAAGATGACCCGCACGGGCGTGGTCAAGAGCATGAAGGACTTCTACTGGGACATCCGCCCCAAGCCCGAGTTCGGCACCATCGAGATCCGCGTGTTCGACACGCCGCTCACCATCGAGCGCGCGGCGGCCCTCGCAGGCTACGTGCAGTCGCTGGGCGCGTGGTTCCTGGCGGACCAGCCCTTCATGCCTGAAGAGGACGACTACCTCGTGTACACCTACAACCGCTTCCAGGCCTGCCGGTTTGGCATGGACGCGGTGTATGTGGACCCGGCCACGGGCGACCACATGCCGCTGCGCGAGCACATCCTGAGCACCATGGACAAGATCGCAGGCCACGCGGCCGTACAGGGCGCATCAAGCGCCATGCATATGCTGCGCACCGAGGTCGAGGCGGGGCAGAACGATGCCCGCTGGCTGCGCCAGCGCCAGAGCGAAGAGCAGCTGCTGGCCGAGGTAAGCCGCCAGGCAGCGCAGCGCTTTCGCGGCGCGGCAGCCGGCTGAGAATCTGGCACGCCCCTCCACCAGCTGCCCGCTCTTATCCCACTCACAATCGGGGCATGGGTGAATTTGACTTGATTGCGCGCTACTTCACGCGCCCCGTTCGCCACGCCGTGCTGGGCGTGGGCGACGACTGTGCCTTGCTGGCACCGCGCACCGGCATGCAGCTGGCCATCAGCAGCGACATGCTGGTGGAGGGCCGCCACTTCTTTGCCGACGTGGACCCCGAAGCCCTGGGCCACAAGGCGCTGGCCGTGAACCTGTCCGACCTGGCGGCGTGTGGTGCCAAGCCGCTCGCGTTCACGCTGGCCCTGTCGCTGCCCCGGGTCGATGAGGCCTGGCTCGCAGGCTTCTCGCGCGGGCTGCTGGCGCTGGCCGATGCCCACGGCTGCGAGCTGGTGGGCGGCGACACCACGCAGGGCCCGCTCAACATCTGCATCACCGTGTTTGGCGAGGTACCCACCGGCCAGGCCCTACTGCGCAGCCGCGCACAGCCCGGCGACGACATCTATGTGAGTGGCACGCTGGGCGACGCCAGGCTGGCGCTGGAGGCGCTGCTCGGCCACATCGCCCTGCCCGCCGAGGTGCTCGCCCGCGCCCGCCAGCGGCTGGAGCGCCCCACCCCGCGTGTGGCCCTGGGCCTGGCCTTGCGCGGCGTGGCCACCAGCGCCATGGATGTGAGCGACGGACTGCTGGGCGACCTGTCGCACGTCCTCCAAGCCTCGGGGGCAGGGGCCTGTATCGACACCTCAAAAACTATACATTTGATAGCAGCAAAGGCATATTCGACTAGCGCAACCAGCCCATTGGACCCTGAACTGGTCCACCAATGCACCTTGGCGGGCGGTGACGACTACGAGCTGGCCTTCACCGCCCCGCGCGCGCGGCGTGACGCGGTGGCCGCCTCGGCGCAGGCAAGCGGCACACCCGTCACCCGCATCGGCACCGTGCTGGCTGAGCCAGGCCTGAGGCTGGTGGACGCGCAGGGACAGGCGGTGGAGAACCGTTACGCCTCGTTCGACCATTTCCGGTGACGGGTGGTGGCAGGCAAAAATTTTTTGCAACCCATGAATCCTTTTGCGCAACCAGCCGCTCTTGGTAGGGAAGGTGCCCCGTGCCGGCGCCTTCATTTCCCCACCAAGGAGTTTTTCACCATGCTGTACCGCAAGAACATCACCCGCCCCGAAAGCCTGCTGCGCGTTGCAGGGGGCGTCGCCCTCATCGCTGCAGGCCTGTGGTGGATGTCCGCATCGCCCCTGGCCCTGGCATTGGCCTCCTCGGGTGTTGGCAGCATCCTGAGCGGCGCGTTTGGCTACTGCCCAGCCTGTGCCATGGTGGGCCGCAAGCCTGTCGAGTGAACGCCCATGGCCACCACCCACCCAGCCCCCACCGTGGCCCAGCTGCTGCCCGCTGCACGCAGCGGTGACGCGGCGGCCATGGAGCAGCTGCTGCGCCTCACCCGTCCCGACATCCGCCGCTATGCGCTGCGCCACTGCGCCGCCACCACGGCGACGGACGACGTGGTGCAGGAGGCGCTCATCATCGTGTACCGCCGCGTGGCCGCGCTGCGCGAGGTGGCGGCGTTCGGCGGGTGGGTGGTGCGCATCGTGCAGCGGCTGTGCATGCAGCCCATGCTGGCCTGGCTCAAGGGCGAGCCGCTGGCACAGGTGGAAGACAACCTCGCCTGGTCGCACCGCCCCGACCACGAGCTGCGCCATGACCTGGCCCTGGCCATCGACTCGCTGCCGCCCCTGTACCGCGAGGCCTTGCTGATGCGCGACTTCGAGGAGCTGACCATTGAGGAAATGGCGCAGCGGCTGGGCGTGACGCGCGAGGCGGCCAAAAGCCGCCTGCACCGCGCGCGGGCCCTGGTGCGGGAGTACCTGGCACCCACGGACCGCACCGGCACCACATAGCGCTGCGGCGCGGAGAACCCGCCTCAGCGCATCTGGAACAGCTCCTGGTGAAAGCGCGCAGGCGAGCGCCCCAGCTGCTCCATGCCCTGGCGCACCGCCTCGGCAAAACCCTGCGGTCCGCAGAACCACACACTCGCCGCCGGGCTGGTGCCTGCGAGCAACGCTGCGGGTGTCACGGGCCCAGTGTCGTTGCTGTAGTGGATCTCCAGCGTCACGCTGGGCAAGCGGGCACACAGCGCGGCCATGCGCTCGGTAAACACCGCCTCGCCCGCATGGCGCACACAGTAGTGCAGGTGCACCCGGGGCGCCAGCGCGGGCGTGGACTGCATCGACTCCAGCCAGGCCATGAACGGCGTGGCGCCAATGCCTGCGGCCACCCACACCTGCTCGGTGGCGCTGTCGCTGCGAAAGTCAAAGCAGCCATACGGCCCCTCGATGCTCACCGTCTGGCCCGGCTGCACCTGCAGGGGCAATTGCCCCGTGTGATCGCCCAGCGCCTTGATGGCAAACCGCAGCACGCCGTCGCCCTGGTCGGCGTTGAGCAGGGTGAAGGGGTGCGCCCCTTCGGCGCGGCCAAAGGTGACAAACGCAAACTGACCGGCCGCATGCTTCCAGCCACTGGCGGGGCTGACCTGGCAGGTCACTTCCAGCACCCCAACCCCTTGGGACGACACGCCCACCACACGCGCTGCATGGCGGCGGCGGCGCCCGATGGCCCCGGCCAGCGAGCGCACGGCGCACAGCGCCCCCACCAGCGTGCACAGGCCCACCAGAACGCCTGCAGGCTGTTGCCACCAGGCGGGCGGCGTGAGCACCACGGCATGGAAGGCCAGCACCAGGTACACCAAGGCCAGCAGCTTGTGCAGGTAACGCCACACGTGGTACGGGAACCGCCGCCACAGCGTGATGACCAGCATGGCCGCTAGGAACCACACAGCCCACTCCCCCATCTCCTCGGCCAGGTGGCGGAAGGTGTTGAGCCACCAATCCGCGCGCGGCGTGCGCACCGGGCGGCCTACCCAGTCAGCCAGCAGGCTGCGCGACAGCTGCAGCCCGTAGTGCAGCAACGCCAGAACGATCGCGCCGATGCCCGCCCACTTGTGCAGGCGGTAGCTCTTGTCCAGGCCGTCCAGCGGCTTTTCCAGCCACGCGGGCCGCACGGCCAGCACCATGATCAGCGACATGAGGGCCCAGGCCGATACCCCACTGAGCAGGATCAGCTGGTTGCGCCACCACCAGACATCACCCCACGCGGGCGGCGCAGGCTGCGGCACCCACAGAGCCAGCAGCCACGCCGTACATGCCAGCACCAGGGAGCCCCCCAAGACCTTCTTCCACATCACCAGTCCCCACCATTTGTTGCAATGCAGCAACTGTAGAAACCCGCGATGAACGCCACCTGAACAGTGTGTGAAGCAGCGGCAAAGCGCGCCAGCTTGTGGCCGGAGGTTGATCTGCATCAGCCCTTTGCGCAGGTGCTGCCCTCCTCGGAATCAAGCCTGCACAAAACGCGCAAGCGGCCTGCGCGGCGTGGCAGGCACCTCGCCCTGCGGGTAACCAATGCGGCAGAACATCTGCACGGTGGGCTCCTGGGGCGTGCGCGGCGCTGGACGCCCCAGCACCAGCTGGTGCACGTGCTCGAATTGCGGGGCCATTTCGGCAAACTCCTGCACCGCCTGGCTCATGGGGTGCATGCCCACACCCAGCGCCGTGGCCTGCAACTGCTGGCGCACATACAGGCGCCCGGTACGGATCTGGTCGCTGCGGGTGTTGGGGCCGGTGATCCACACAAAACCCATGGCCGTGCGGCTATGGCCCTCAAAACGCCCCATGGCGCTTTTGTAGGCGGCGCTGCCTTCGGCCGGAGGCTGGGTGCGGTCGAACATGCCCAAAGCGTCCACGGCGCGCACAAAAGGCGAGTTGATCGAGATGCCATCGCGGTGCTGCAGGATTTCGCCTGGCCCCACGCGCGTGAGCTGGATGCTTTCCATCATGGTGCGCGGCGTGAGCAGCTCTACCCGGGCAGATTCCCAGCACAGCGTGCGCAGCGCGGGCAACTGGTCGGCGCTGACGGTGCCGCCCACGCGCAGCGGGGCTTCAGCCGGTGCGCTGCCCAGCAACTGGGCCAGCACCCCGGGCGCGATGGCCCGGGTGGTATCGAAATCCGTCTTGGGCGTGCGACGCAGCAGCACCTGCGCAAACAGCGGGTCGGGCTGGCCACCAGGCTTGAGGGTGATGCGCGCCACGGGGCGGTCGTCCCAGTCCTTCAGGGCCGCAGGCATCTCGCCCTGCGGCCACAGCAACACCTCGCTGGCCACGCCTTGCTGAGCCAGCGCCATCACCAGCAGCTCCAGAAAGGCGCCGTGGCCGATCAGGATCTGGCGCCCCCACGGATCCGTCTGTGGCAGCACCCGCGCAGGGTCGGTGCGCAGGGTAATGACACCGCTCTCGCGCAAATCCACCAGCCAGGGCTGCAGGTTGTGCGAATTGGGTGCGGTGATGGCATAGGCCACGGCACGGCGGCGCAGGTCGGTCTCGCCCACCGGGCCTTTCCAGGCCTCCACCGCCTCGGCGGGATAGTGCGAGCCCACGGCACCACAGGCGACCAGCGTGCCCGCAGTGGCGGCGGCGATGGTGCCACCCCCTGCCAAACGGATGAAGTTGCGACGGTTCATGAGAATGCTCCGGTGGTTCAAGAGGTGATGCGGTCAGGCCAGCGCGGCGCGGATTGAACGGGTGGACACCAGCCCCAAATCGACCAGCGCCTGGCGCACGGCCTGATCGAAGGGGGTGTGTGGCTCGTCGCCGATGAGCGCGCGCAGGCGGGTGTTGTCCAGACGGTGCGGTGTGCGCCACAGATAGCGCATGTCCGCCAGCGCAGCGAACGTGGGGGCCACCAGCCCCATCACGCGCAGCAGCGGCCACGGCAACTGGCTCACCCGCAGCGCGCCCGCATCGGGCAACCAGCCCTGCTCTGCTGCAATGGCCGTGAAGCTGTGCAGCCACTGCTGCGCGGTAACGTGGTGCCCAGCGAAATGCAGGCACTCGAAGACGGCCAGCCGGTCACGCTCTTGCGCCACGCGCACGAAGGTGCGGGCCAGGTCGGGCAGGTAGGCCCAGGGCGTGGCTACGTCCAGCGGGCCGGGCCAGGTGATGCGGCCCCGGGGCAGGTCCTTGGCAATGGCCTGGTCGATCCAGCTGCCCGTGCCGCTGCCAAAAAAATCCCCGGCGCGCAACACCACAGCACGTATCTCGCCCTGTCGCGTGGCGGCCTGCAGCCGCTGCTCCAGCTGCACCCGCGTGCGGCCCTTGAAACCGGTGGCGGCCTGGGGCGTGTCTTCGCGCAGTACGGGCGGCATGGCTTCGCCAAAGTTGTAGACGTTGCCCGGCAGCATCAGCGTGGCACGCAGCTGGCGGGTGACGGCGATGGCCGCCTCCATCAGCACCGGGGCCTGCTCGCGCCAGGCCTTGTGGGTGTAGGCAGGGTTGAGCGCATGCACCACCACCTGCGCGCCCTGCGCCTGGGCCGCCAGCGCGGCAGTGTCCTCCACTGCCACCGGCATCCACCACACGCCTGGAATGGCGGGCAATGCAGCGCTCTGCGCACTGGGGCGCACCTGTGCCAGCACCTGCCAGCCAGCCTGCGCAAAGGCGCGGGTGGTCGCCAGTCCCAGCCGCCCCCGGGCGCCCAGGATCAACACGGTGGAGGGATTGTCCGTGGAGTGTGGAAAACGGGTGTGGGTGATCATCTGAGGGCTCCATTCACAAGGGATGGAGCGATTGTGAAAACGCCAGCACCGTTACACAATTGGCTAAGTTTTCATATCAGCAATGCAAATATGAATACCTCCAACCACCCTCCTGCCATCCCATTGCGGGCACGCTATTGCCATGAACCAGACCTTTGACTGGAGCCTCGTACAGTCCTTCCTGGCCGCACTCGACCAGGGCAGCCTGCTGGGCGCCGCCCGTGCGCTCAACGCCAGCCAGCCCACCATCGGCCGCCACATTGCCGAGCTGGAATCGCAGCTGGGCGTGGTGCTCTTTGAGCGCACCGGGCGCGGCCTGCTGCCCACGGCCACGGCGCTGCGGCTGGCCGAATCGGCCCGCGCCATGGAGATGGGCGCCCACCAGCTCGCACGCAGCGTGTCGGGCGCGGAGGAAGGCGTGACGGGCACCGTGCGCATCACCGCCAGCCAGCCCGTGGCCTGCGTGCTGCTGACGCCCGTGCTGGCGCACATGCGCCAGGCGCTGCCCGAGGTGCAGGTGGAGCTGGTGGCCAGCAACCAGGTCACCAACCTGCTGCGGCGCGAGGCCGACATCGCACTGCGCATGGTGCGCCCCGACCAGGCCAGCCTGGTGGCCAAACGGATCGGCGCGGTGACGCTGGGCGCCTACGCCCACCGCGACTACCTGCGCCGCAAGGGCACACCCCGCCAGCCGCCCGACCTGCTGCAGCACGAGCTGGTGGGCAACGACCGGCACGAGGACATCCAGCAAGGTTTTGCCGCCATGGGCTATCCGGTGGAACGCGGGCACTTCGCGTTCCGCACCGACGACCTCATGGCCTACTGGGAGGCTGTGCGCGCAGGGCTGGGCATTGGCTTTGTGGGCAACTACCTGGCCCGCACCGACCCGAACGTGGTGGCCGTGCTGCCCATGCTGCCCCTGCCCGATCTGCCCATCTGGCTCACGGTGCACCGCGAGATCCGCACCAGCCGCAAGATCCGGGCGGTGTATGACTTTTTGGCGGCGGAGGTGCCTCTGGTGCTGTGAACCACCAGCGGCTCACTGCCTGGCTGCTAGCATCCCAGTCCCTTTGTCCATTGCGCCCAAGGAGCCCCATGCGCCCCGTGAGCCCCCCATCCC
>NZ_JBWKYJ010000009.1:0-87151 GCF_059423685.1 Acidovorax sp. GW460-11-11-14-LB4
GGCGTGGTGGGGGGGATGTTTGTCATGGGCGCGGGTCTCCTGGCCCATGATTGAAAACGCTTCAAGCGTTGTGCGCCGTCTCAATCGAGACAGCGCAGCCGATTAACGCAAGCGGCCTCCAAACCGGCGCGGTGCCTTACCAGTGCACCCGCGCAAGGGCCGCCACGACATGTGAATGTCGTCTTCACTCCGTGCGCCGGGTGCGTCCCCCTCAGGGTGAAGGCGCGAAGCGCCTCAGGGGGTTAATAGGAATACACGCCCTGGCCCGTCTTGCGGCCCAGGCGGCCCGCCGCCACCATTTCCTTGAGCAGCGGGCAGGGGCGGTACTTGCTGTCGCCGAACTCGGTGAGGTACACGTCCATCACGGCCAGGCACACATCCAGGCCGATCATGTCCGCCAGCGCCAGCGGGCCGATGGGCTGGTTGCAGCCCAGTTTCATGCCCGCGTCGATGTCCTCGGGTGTGGCCAGGCCTTCCGCCAGCACGAAGAAGGCCTCGTTGATCATGGGCACCAGGATGCGGTTGACCACAAAACCGGGCGCGTTCTTCACGGTGATAGGGCTCTTGCCCAGGGCCTCGGCCAGCGCCTTCACGGCGTCGTGCGTGGCGTCGCTGGTCTGCAGGCCGCGGATGATCTCCACCAGCGCCATCATGGGCACGGGGTTGAAGAAGTGCATGCCGATGAACTTGTCGGCGCGGCTGGTGGCGGCGGCCAGCTTGGTGATGGAGATGGACGAGGTGTTGGATGCGATCAGCACCTCGGGGCCCACCAGTGCGTCCACTTGCTTCAGGATCTTGAGCTTGAGTTCGTAGTTTTCGGTGGCGGCCTCGATCACAAGCTGCGCGGCCTTCAGGTCGTCGTAGCTGGTGGAGGTTTGGATGCGCGCCAGGGCCGCAGCCTTGTCGGCTTCGGTGATTTTTTCCTTCTTGATCAGGCGGTCCAGGCTGCCGGCCACGGTGGCCAAGCCTTTTTGCACTGCAGCATCCGAGATATCAACCATCACCACGTTGATGCCCGACACCGCACAGGCCTGTGCAATGCCGTTGCCCATGGTGCCTGCGCCGATGATGCCTACGGTCTGAATCGTCATATAGAGAGCCCTCTTCAAAGTGAAACGGATGGACGGAATGGTAAGGCGAATCGCACGACCGTTCGGTTATCGTGCGTCAAACCTGAACCAACAAGCCGCTGCGCAGCATGGCGGAGGAGACACAACAACATGTTTGACTACATCGTGATCGGCGGCGGCTCGGCAGGCTCCGTGCTGGCCGGCCGCCTGACTGAGAACCCCTCCGTACGCGTCTGCCTGCTGGAGGCCGGGCCTGCCGACAAGAGCGTGCTCATCCACTGCCCGGCTGGGCTGGCCGTGATGGCCAAGTTCGAGCTGAACGGCTGGGGCTTCAACACCACGCCGCAGGCCGCGCTGAATAACCGGCGCGGCTACCAGCCACGCGGCAAGGTGCTGGGTGGCTCCAGCTCCATCAACGCCATGGTCTACATCCGGGGCCAGCATGCCGACTACGACCACTGGGCCGCACAAGGCAACCCAGGCTGGGGCTGGGAGGATGTGAAGCCCTACTTTGTCCGCGCAGAGAACAACGAGCGCGGCGCCGATGCCTGGCACGGCCAAGGGGGGCCCTTCAACGTTGCGGACCTGCGCGCGCCCAATCGCTTCAGCCAGTACTTCACCCATGCGGGTGTGCAGGCTGGGCACCCGCACAACACCGACTTCAATGGCGCCACGCAGGAAGGCGTGGGCCTGTACCAGGTCACGTACAAGAATGGCGAACGCCACAGTGCGGCCAAGGGCTACCTCACGCCACACCTGGCGCGCCCCAACCTGAAGGTCATTACCGGTGCCCACGCTACGCGCATCCTGTTCGACGGCACGCGCGCCGTGGGTGTGGAATACCGCCAGGGCGGTACGCTCCAGCAGGTGCGCGCGGGACGCGAAGTGCTGCTGAGTGCAGGCGCGCTGCTCTCGCCGCAGCTGCTCATGCTGTCGGGTGTGGGGCCGGCCGCCCATTTGCAGCAACACGGCATCACGGTGCTGCACGATCTGCCCGGCGTGGGCCAGCATCTGCACGACCACCCCGACGTGGTGCAGGTGCTGGACGCCCCGGAGCTGAAGGACCTGTTCGGCCTGTCACTGTCGGGCATGGCGCAGGCGCTGCGCGGCATCCTGGAGTGGCGCAAGCACCGTACGGGCATGCTGACCACCAACTTTGCCGAAGCGGGGGGCTTCATCAAGAGCGACCCGTCCGAGCCCGCGCCCGATCTGCAGCTGCACTTTGTGATTGGCAAGCTGGTGGACCACGGACGCAAGACCGTGTTCGGCCATGGTTACTCGGCCCATGTGTGCCTGCTGCAGCCCAAGAGCCGGGGCTCTGTCACGCTGGCCAGCCGCGACCCCATGGCCTTGCCCTTGGTGGACCCGAACTTCCTGGCCGATCCCGATGACAGGGCGCGCATGGTGCGTGGCTTCAAGCGCACGCGCGAGATCCTGATGCAACCGGCGCTCGCGAAGTTCGGCGCCAAGGAGCTGACGGCCTCGGCCAGTGCGCGCAGCGATGCCGAGATCGAGCAGTTCATCCGCCAGTACGCCGACACCATCTACCACCCCGTGGGCACCTGTCGCATGGGGCCTGGGCCGCTGGATGTGGTGGATGCCGAACTGCGGGTGCATGGCCTCGCGGGCCTGCGTGTGGTGGACGCGTCCATCATGCCGCGCATCGTGAGCGGCAACACCAATGCGCCCACGGTGATGATTGCTGAAAAAGCGGTGGACCTGCTGCGCGCCACGCCGTGAACGATTTCACGTTTGGCGCCCGGAACGCGATTTTTAAGGTTTTCAAAGGGTCTGTTTAAGGAGTTTTTAACAGGCAAAAGCGCGGCGAATTTCTAGACTTCTTTGCATGGAAACGGGTGCATGGTGCACCCGGCCCGGCGCCCAAAAAAAGGCGCTGAAAGAGCCCACCGGGGCCATGAAAGAACGTGATGAAGATTGATTCCCGCGAAATTGCCGCACTGACCCAAGCCCAGCCCGCCGCCCCCCGCATGGACATGTACGCCAGCATCCACAAGGCCCTACGGGCCTTTATGGCCGACACGCTGCTGGGCCTGGGCCGCATGGATGTGGACGATGACCTGGAGTTCGCCCAGACCTGCGACCGCGTGATGCAGCTGCTGGACCTGTGCCGCGCGCACCTGCACCACGAGAACCAGTTTGTGCACGCCGCCATGGAAGCGCGCCAGCCCGGCTCCAGCCAGAGCATTGCTGGTGAACATGTGGAGCACGAACAGGCCATCGTCGCTTTGGCAGACGGCGTGAACCACCTGATGGCCTGTGCCAAGCCCGCACGAGCTGCAGCCACCCTGGCCCTGTACCGCCAGCTGGCGCTGTTTGTGGCGGACAACTTCGAGCACATGCACGAGGAAGAGACTGCGCACAACCGCGTGCTCTGGCAGTGCTACACCGACGCGGAACTGGCGGGCGTGCACGATGCGCTGGTGGCCTCGATCCCGCCGCACGAAATGATGGTGGTGGCCCGCTGGATGGTGCCCTACATGTCACCCGCCGAGCGCACGGCCATGCTGTCGGATATGAAACAGCATGCGCCTGCCCCTGTGCTGGCAGCGGTGCTGGCGCAGGTGCAGCCGCACCTCACGCAGCCTGAGTGGACCAAGCTGATGCGCAGCCTGGGCCTGCCGGTGGTGCCGGGTCTGGTGCACTGACTTTGAGAAATCAGTGGCGTGAAGGCTTCAGGCGTCTTCCAGCACCACAGGGCGCAGCACGCACAGCCGAAAGCGCCCGCGCCCCGTTTTTTCGATGTGGATGTGCGGGCAGTTCTCCTGCAGGCGGCGCTGCAGCAATAGCAGGCGGGCCTCCAGGTTATCGGCCACATCGGGCAGGCGCAGTGCGGGGTCCAGCCGCAGTTCGCGGTTGGTGAAGTCCACGCGCCCGGTGTGCTGGTGGTCGCGCAGCAGCTTCCAGACAATGGCGCCCGCCACGCCCTTGATCAAATAGTCGTCGTTGATGAACACGCTGTCGTTGGCCGCAAAGTGGCGCACCCGCAGCGCGCTGCCGCTCACCGGCGGTGCCGCTGTCGGAGTAGGCAGCGGCTCGGGCGCATCGGGCGCGGCCTGCAGCAGGTCGATGGCGGCGGCCAGCTGGCCCGCAATGGCCACCAGCAGGTCTTCATCCTCGAAACCAAAGCGCATGTCCTCGGGGCTCTCGGCAAACAGCACACCCAGCAGGCGCCCGGCCGACAGCAGCGGCACCGCCACCTGGCTGTGCGGCTCTGGCAGGCCGGGGTAGGGGATGTCCAGGCCGCGCAACGGGGGCGCATCGGGTGCGGCATGTGCGTCCATGCTTTCGCGGATGGCATGGCTGTACAGGGCCGCGTGCGTCATGTGGCTGATGCGCACCGGCGTGCGCTCGCGCGCGGCCATGCCGATCACTCCCTGGCCCAGCCGGATTTCTGAACCCACGCCCGATGTGGCATAGCCGCAGCTGGCCACCGTGTAGAGCTGTTGGGCGCTGGCATCCAGCATCAGCACCATGGCGTGCTGGATGCCCAGCTTGTCTTGCAGGCCCTGCAGCGCGCCTTGCAGCAATTCATCCAGCCCCGAGCATCGCGCGATGCTTTCGCTGCACAGGCGCAGCGTGTGCAGCAAGCCAGAACGTGGCGCCGGTGCCGGCAGGCCTTCGCCCGCCACCGATCCGATGCGCTCCACAGCGTAGATGTCGGCCCCCTTGAGTTCAAACACCTCGGCCATGCCCGCATGCGACGCAATGCCCGCCAGCTGCGCGCGCATGCTCTCGAACACCGGGCCACTGTCCTCGGTGCGTTCGTACAGCAGGTGCAGGCGGTAGAAATGGGCGGTGAGCGGGTCCAGCACCAGCACGGACGCACGCGGGTTGCGCAGGATGTTCTGGCGGGTCTTGTTGAAGAACTGGAACGACAGCGCCACATGCCCGGCATCCACATAGACCACCTGCGAGATGTAGGCCACGTTGGGTGTGCCGTCAGGGTCGCAGGTCGCCATGATGGCGGGAATCGCCCCCTCCAGGCAGGGGCGGATGCTGTGCAGGGACGGCGCTGCGGAGCTCATGGCTGTAGTACGGGCGGCGTGGGTGGTGCGGGCGGCGCACACAACTCCGCGCCCGCGCGCGGGCCTGGGGTCTGGTCGAACGCGCTGGTGGGGGTGAAGGACACTGCGACCACATCCTGCAGCGGTGCTGCCAGCATGGCGCCCACATACTGCGGCCCATAACCGACCCGGCCCACCTCCTGCACCATGGACTGCAGGTAGGCCTGCAACACCGGCAGGTCACCGTCATGGGCCGGGCGCTGCGTGGCCCGGCGGGCCTTGAGCTGCAGCGTCTGGTGGGTGGACGGCACGCTGAACACCACGGCAATCTCTCCAGTGTGCGCAATGTCCTGCAGCAATTGTTCAGACTGGCTGCGCCGCAGGTACACCGTGACCTCCTGCCCATCGTCGCTGATGTGGCTGCCCACGGCCCGCATGATGCTCGGCCGCAGGGCCGCGTCGCGTGACGCCACGATGGCTGACACGCCTTTGGCCACCATGGCGATATGGCTGGAGCCGAGCAGTGCGGTCATGCCTTGAAGCGCTTGCGGGTCAGGGCCAGGGCCACCCAGAAGGCCACCACGGTGGTCACCACCAGCACCAGGCCATGGCGCAGCGGGTGGGCAGGCCACTGGTCCATGAACAGCGGGCGCACCAGCTCGACCGCGTTGGTCAGCGGCAGCCAGTCGGAGATGGCGCGCACGATGGGGGGCAACTGCTCGCGCGGGAAGAACACACCCGAGAGAAACATCATGGGCGTGAGCACCAGTGTGAAGTAGTAAGTGAAGAAGTCATACCCCTTGGCCAGGGCATTGAAGATGAGCGCGATGCTGGAGAACATGATGCCGACAAACAGCAGCACCGGCCAGGCCACCAGCAGCTTGGGGCTGTGGCTGATGCCTAAAGCCAGCATCACGCCCAGGATGGCGGTGACGGTGAACAGCGCCTTGAACGCCGCCCAGAGCATCTCGGCCAGCACCACATCGTCCAGACTCACGGGCGCGTTCATGATGCCGTCCCAGGTCTTTTGCACATGCATGCGCGAGAAGGCCGAGTACAGCGCCTCAAAGCTGGCCGCGTTCATGGCGCTCATGCAGATGGAGCCGCTGGCCAGGAACAGGATGTAGGGCACCTTGGTGTCGCCCGCCGCGCCGCCCACGTTCACCTGCCCCACCAGGGCCCCCATGCCGTAGCCAAAGGCCACCAGCCACATCAGCGGCTCGGCAATGTTGCCCACCAGGCTGGGGATGGCCAGCTTGCGCCAGACCAGCAGGTTGCGCATGAACACGGGCCACCAGCGCACGGACAGGCTGGGCGGGCGCCATACCGACGGCGGGGGCGGGGCCACAGTGGCCACAGAGGGCGGGTGAGCGGTTTGCATCCGCTTATTGTGCGATGTTGGCGGGCGGGCGCACAGTCCCCGATGTGTTCATCGTCGCCACCTGGGCACGGCCATTGCTTGGGTATCCCTATGTCCACCCACGTCCTGAACCTGCCCGCCGGTGCCAGTGCCCTCTGGCAGAACCGCCTGGGGCTGCTGCTGGAGTCCACGGGCGAGGGGGTGTTTGGCATTGATCTGGCGGGCAACTGCGTGTTCATCAACCGGGCGGGCGCGCAGATGCTGGGCTTTGCGGCCGATGAGGTGATGGGGCGCAACATGCACGCGCTCACCCACCACAGCCACCCCGACGGCAGCCCGTATGCGGATGGCGACTGCCCCATCTTCAATGCGTTCCGCCAGGGTCTGCCCTGTCGTGTGGACACCGAGGTGTTCTGGCGCAGCGATGGCTCGGCGTTTGCCGTGGAGTATTCGAGCCACCCGATTCTGGAAGGTGACCAGGTACAGGGCGCCGTGATCGCTTTTGTGGACATTACCAGCCGCAAGCGTGCCGCCGATGAGCTGCAGCGCGCGCACGATGAGCTGGCCCGCGCCAATGACGAGTTGGAGCGCCGAGTGGCCGCGCGCACACAAGAGCTGTCGCAGGCGCTGGCGCAGCTGCGCGAGCTGTCGGCCTACTCGGAGCAGGTGCGCGAGGACGAGCGCACCCGCATCGCCCGTGAGGTGCATGACGAGCTGGGCAGCCTGCTGGTGGCGCTGAAGATGGATGTGAACTGGCTGCACAAGCGCCTGGGCGAGCAGGGCGAGCGCACGCCCGAGGCCGCGGGCGACATGCGCACCCAGATGCGCTGCAAGTGCCAGAACATGAGCCGCCTGATCGAAAACGCCGTGGACAACGTGGGCCGCATCATCACCGACCTGCGCCCCAGCATCCTGGACCACCAGGGCCTGTGGGCGGCGCTGGAGTGGCAGGCGCAGGAATTCGTGCAGTCGGCCGAGCTGGAGTTGGCGTGGCAGATGGACGTGCCTGCCACCCTGCACCTGCCCGAGCCTGCAGCCATCGCGGTGTTCCGCATCTTTCAGGAGATGCTGAGCAATGTGGGCCGCCACGCGCAGGCCAGCGCCATCGACATTGCCATCGACGTGCAGGACGAGATGCTGCAACTGCGCGTGCGCGACAACGGCGTGGGCGCCACTCGCCAGGCCCTAGAGGCCCCCACCGCCTATGGCGTGATGGGCATGCGCGAGCGGGCACGGCAGCTTGGGGGCCGGTTGAGCATCACCAGCGAGCCGGGGCAGGGCTCGTGCCTGCAATTGCTGATTCCTCTGGAGCTGTCATGAATTCCGTGGTTCGCGTATTGATCGGGGATGACCACCGCATCGTGCGGGAGGGGCTCAAGCAGGTGCTGGGCGACCCGGCCAATGGCGTGCCCGAGATCACTGTGGTCGCCGAGGCCACCCAGGGCAACGAGGTGGTGGAGCTGGTCGCCGCTTTGCAAGGGCCCACGGGAACACCGGGGCTGGACCTGGTGCTGCTGGACATCGCCATGCCGTGCATGGACGGCCTCGAAGTGCTGCAGGCGCTGCGCAAGGCCTGGCCTGCATTGCCGGTGCTGATGCTCAGCACCTACCCCGAGCGGCAATACGCGGTGCGCTGCATCCAGATGGGCGCGGCGGGCTACCTGCACAAAAGCGCCGATCCCGACGACATGGTGGCCGCCGTGCGCAAGGTGGCCGCTGGCGGGCGCTACCTGACGGAAGCGACCGCGCAAGCCCTGGCAGGTGCACTAGAACGCACCGGGGTGGTGCGCACCGCCCAGCAGGGCACGCCCGCCGGGGTGGACGCGCTCTCCTATCGGGAGCACCAAGTGTTCCGCCTGCTCACTGCCGGGCAGAGCGTGAGCGAAATTGGTGCGCAGCTTAAGCTCGCGCCCAACACGGTGAGCACCTACCGCGCCCGCATCCTCGAAAAGACCGGCGCGCGCAACGATGTGGAGCTTGCGCTGCTGGCACGTGGCGCACCGGCAGAGTGAATTCGGTGCGTTGCACGACCGATTTGTAGTGCTGGCCCTACACGCTGTAGACACCACACCCACGAATTCATGACAGCGGGCCGACACCGGCAAAAACTGGCCCGCGCTTTGCGTAACGCCTGGCACCAACTTCTTCGAGGTGTGCCATGTCCGAATTCTTCTCGCCCTACGATGCCGACCGCCCGTTGATGCTGAAATGCAGCTGTGGCCGCGATCACACGGTGGCCGACCACCACACCGAGGTGTCGGCCGATGCCGCCGCAGCCACCCTGCGCCAGCGCAGCGAGACCCGTGAGTTCGAGCTCTACAGCAACGAGTTCATCGAAGCCACGCTGGTCAAGGCGCTGTTTCCGCAAGACGCAGTGCGCCGCCGCTTCATCAAGGCGGTGGGTAAGGGAACGGCCATGGCGGCCATCGCCAGCGTGTTGCCCGTGGCCAGCCTGCAGGCCATGGCGCAAGAGAAACAGGGCGCACTGGAGAAGACCAACCTCAAGATCGGCTTCATCCCGATCACCTGCGCCACCCCGCTGATCATGGCCCACCCGCTGGGCTTCTACAGCAAGCAGGGCCTGAGCGTCGAAGTCACCAAGACGGCCGGCTGGGCACTGATCCGCGACAAGATGATCAACAAGGAGTACGACGCAACGCACTTCCTGAGCCCCATGCCGCTGGCGATCTCCATGGGCCTGGGCTCCAACGCCACGCCGATGAACGTGGCCACCATCCAGAACGTGAACGGCCAGGCCATCACGCTCAGCCTCAAGCACAAGGACAACCGCGATCCCAAGAACTGGAAGGGCTTCAAGTTCGCCATCCCCTTCGAGTACAGCATGCACAACTTCCTGCTGCGCTACTACCTGGCCGAGGCGGGCTTGAACCCCGACACCGACGTGCAGCTGCGCGTGGTGCCACCCGCCGAGATGGTGGCCAATCTGCGTGCGGGCAATATCGACGGCTTCCTCGGCCCCGATCCTTTCAACCAGCGCGCCGTGTTCGAGGAAGTCGGCTTCATCCACCTGCTCACCAAGGACCTGTGGAACGGCCACCCCTGCTGCGCCTTCGGCACCAGCACCGAGTTCATCCAGAAGAACCCCAACACCTTTGCCGCGCTGTACCGCGCGGTGCTCACCTCGGCCGCGATGGCGCGCGACCCAGCCAACCGGGAGCTCATCGCCAAGGTGATTGCGCCCCAGGCCTACCTGAACCAGCCCGAGGCCGTGCTCAACCAGGTGCTCACCGGCAAGTTTGCCGACGGCCTGGGCAAGATCCAGAACGTGCCGGACCGCGCGGACTTCGACCCCATGCCCTGGCAGAGCATGGCCGTGTGGATGCTCACGCAGATGCAGCGCTGGGGCTACATCAAGGGCGATGTGGACTACAAGCAGATCGCCGAAAAGGTGTTCCTCATCACCGATGCGAAAAAGCAGATGAAGGCGCTGGACCAGAAGGTGCCAGAGGGCGCGTACCCCAAGTTCAAGATCATGGGGCGCGAGTTCGATGCGGCGAAGGCGGCCGAGTACGCCAAGAGCTTCCCCATCCGCAAGGCGGCATGACATGACTCCCGCCAAGAACCTCAACCTGCGCGCGGGCCTGTTGTCCGTGCTCATCTTCCTGGCCCTGCTGGGGATCTGGTACATCGCCACCGCTTCTTCGGGCGCGGGCAACAGCACGGCCGGCATGACCGCCGAGCAGATCGAGTACGCCAAGATGATGGGCAAGGACCCAGGCGCCAGCGCCAAGGGCAGCGGCTTCCCCTCACTGGCAGAGATGGGCCGTACCGTGTGGGGGCACGTGTCCAACCCGTTCTATGACAACGGCCCCAACGACAAGGGCATCGCCATCCAGCTCGCGCATTCGCTGGGCCGGGTCGCGCTAGGGTTCGGCCTGGCCTGCTTGGTGGCGATACCGCTCGGTTTCGTCATCGGCATGTCGCCGCTGCTGCGCCGTGCGTTCGACCCGTTCATTCAGGTGCTCAAGCCCATCAGCCCGCTGGCGTGGATGCCGCTCGCTCTCTACACCATCAAGGACTCATCGATCTCGGGCATCTTCGTGATCTTCATCTGCTCGGTGTGGCCCATGCTGGTGAACACGGCGTTTGGCGTGGCATCGGTCAAGCGCGAGTGGCTCAACGTGTCGGCCACGCTGCAGGTCAACCCGCTGCGCAAGGCCTTCCTGGTGATCTTGCCCGCCGCAGCGCCCACCATCCTCACGGGCATGCGCATCAGCATGGGCATCGCCTGGCTGGTGATCGTGGCGGCCGAGATGCTGGTGGGCGGCACGGGGATTGGCTACTTTGTGTGGAACGAGTGGAACAACCTGTCGCTCACCAACGTGATCTTTGCCATCCTGGTGATTGGCGTGGTGGGCATGTTGCTCGACCTGGCCTTCGGCCAGCTGCAGAAGGTGGTGACCTATGTGGAGTGATGTCGCCCAGCGCCCGGCTGTTTCAGCCCCTCTTTCCACTGACGCCACTGACACACCGTACCGAAAGGCCTCTGCCGTGACCCAAGGCTTCCTCCAGATCGACCGGCTGAGCAAGGCTTTTGTGCCCGCCAAGCCCGTGTTTGCCGATGTGTCGTTCACGCTCGACAAGGGCGAATTCGTCTGCATCATCGGCCACTCGGGCTGCGGCAAGACCACCATCCTGAACGTGCTGGCGGGGCTGGACACCGCCACCTCGGGCACCGTCATCATGGACGGGCGCGAAGTGGCCGGCCCCAGTCTGGATCGGGGCGTGGTGTTCCAGAGCCACGCGCTCATGCCCTGGCTCACGGTGCGCCAGAACATCGCGTTTGCCGTGAAGTCGCGCTGGCCCGACTGGAAGAAGGGCCAGGTGGATGCGCATGTGGAGAAGTTCGTGGCGCTGGTGGGCCTGAGCCCTGCCATCGACAAGAAGCCGTCGCAACTCTCAGGCGGCATGAAGCAGCGCGTGGGCATTGCGCGCGCGTTCTCCATCCAGCCCAAGATGTTGCTGCTGGATGAACCCTTTGGCGCACTCGATGCGCTCACGCGCGGCACCATCCAGGACGAGCTGATGGCCATCGTGCGCCAGACGCAGCAGACGGTCTTCATGATCACGCACGATGTGGACGAAGCCATCTTGCTGGCCGACCGCATCCTGCTCATGAGCAACGGCAACGAGACGCCCGAGGGCTACCGCCCGGGTGGCATCGCCGAGGTGGTGGTGAACCCGCTGCCACGCGAACGTACGCGCACCAGCCTGCACCACCTGGACGGCTACTACGCGCTGCGCAACCACATCGTGGACTTTTTGGTGACGCGCGCCAAAGCCCACTGATTTCCTGAATAACCCAGCACTGTCGTGTTGCCCCTTGGGGGTGGCAGGGAGTGCTGCACCCTGAAGTTCCTGTTCCCTGTTCCAAAACCCATCCAACCGAAGGAGCCATCACCATGAACCGCAACGACGTTACCGAAAAGATCATCAGCACCAAGGTCGCCAAGGGCCTGCAATGGGAGGCCATTGCCAAGAAGGTCGGCCAGTCCAAGGAATGGACCACGGCCCTGTGCCTGGGCCAGATGACGGCTACGCCCGAGCAGGCCAAGATCGTCGGCAAGATCTTCGGCCTCACGGCCGAAGAGCAAAAGTGGCTGCAGGTGGTGCCCTACAAGGGTTCGCTGCCCACGCCCGTGCCCACCGATCCGCTGATCTACCGCTGGTACGAGGTGGTGAGTGTGTACGGCACCACCATCAAGGAGCTGATCCACGAGGAGTTTGGCGACGGCATCATGAGCGCCATCGACTTCAGCATGGACATCCAGCGCGAAGCCAATCCCAATGGCGACCGCGTGAATGTGGTCCTGTCCGGCAAGTTCCTGCCGTATAAACAGTACTAACCCCCTGAGTCGCTTCGCGCCTTCCCCCTTTCTCTCGAATTGCTGCGCAATTCGGGAAGGGGGACACCACCAGCGCCCGCCAGCGAAGCGCCGCCTGTACGGCTTGGCGGCCCTTGCGCGGCGGTCGCAGGTATAGGCCGTGCTCGTTATGCCGGCGTGGGTCTAGGCATTGCACCGAGTGGGGTAACCAAGACGGTCAGAGCACCTTGACGGCGCGGCCAATGAACTGGATAGGCCCCGTGGGCTTGCCAATCGGCGAGCCCGTGGGCGGTTCCAGCGTCAGCTCGAACAACTGGTTGGGCTGCAGCGGCGGCAGCTTGTTCAGCGGGATCTGCAGGGGCTGACCGGGCTGCACCAGGCCCAGCGATACGGGGCCGCTCCAGCCGTCGGCCTTGGTCCAGAACTCCAGGGCCTTGTCGGCCGGTACTTCGGCCACACCCAGTGGAATCAGGCTGATCTGCCGGGGCGAGCTGGCTTGCACCACCCAGCCCGGGGCCTTGTCCTGCGGCGCGACCAGCACCACCATGAACTGTGGCGGCGCGGCCACTGGGGCGGTGCGTGTGACGAGCACTGCCGCGAGCACCGCTGCCATGGCAAAGCCCGAGCCGGCGAGGGCCCGCCACAGGCCCAGGTGGTCCCACCAGCGCACGGATGGCTTGCGCTCGGTTTTTGCGCGGGGTTGGGAGGTAACGGACGTCGCAGCCGGCTGTGCGCTGGTGGCCTGCAGCGACTGGTCGATGCGCGCCCACAAGGCAGCGGGCGGCGCGATGGGCTCCGCCAGCTGGGTCAGCGGCAGCAGGCGGGCTTCCCATTCGGCCACCGCCTGTTGCAATGCCTTGTCACCTGGCAGGCGTTGCTGCACGCCCTGGCGTTCGGCGGCGGGCAGGGTGCCCAGCACGTACTCACCGGCCAGAACATGCAGGTCTTCCGGCGAGGGGGTGGACGGTGTGTTGCGCACGTCGGTCATGCCATGCACTCCCGCAGCGAAACCAGGCTGCGCCGGATCCACGCCTTGACGGTGCCCAGCGGCGCGCCGAGGCGCTCGGCAATTTCGCCGTGCGAGCAGCCGTCCACATAGGCGTGCAACACGCAGTTGCGGCGCGCGGGGTCCAGGGCCTCCAGGCAATGCTGCAGGCGGCCCAGGCTGGCGTTCAGCGCAAAGGTTTCCTCGACCTCGTGGTGGGCCTGCACAGACATGTCGGCCTCCAGGGCTTGGGTGGTGGTGTCGTCCACATCAACGTGGCGGCCCGCGTCGCGCACGGCGTTCAGGGCCAGGTTGCGCACCACGCTGTAGATCCAGCCGCGTGCGCTGCCCCGGCTCGCGTCGTAGCTGGTGGCGCGCGTCCAGATGTTCACGCACGCATCGTGCACGATGTCCTCGGCCAGCGCGCGCTGGCGCACGATGCGCAGCGCCACGCCCAGCAGCCGTGCGCCCTCCTGTTCATATAGGCGGTGCATGGCCTGCCGGTCGCCGGCTGCGCAGGCGGCCAGAGCGGCTTCGTAGTCAAAATCGCCAGGGGTGTCGGGCACGGTGTGCAGGCAGCGGGGCCTTGGCTAAAGGGTGGGCGCATCGTAGCCGCAAACCCGCCACCGCCTGGCGGTAGCCCCCGCTGGGCTGGGGATTGCGTGTGCGTGGTTTACGCGGCCTTCCAGAAGATGTAGTCGGCCTGGTACTTCACGATCTGGCGCTCGCCCTTGTTGGCGGTGGTGCAGGCAGCAGCGGGTGCCACGCCGCCCTTGAGGGCCACGCGCTGGATGAATGTCACGCCGGTCATGGCACCCGAACCCATGGCGGGGTTGGCCTTGACGAGCTGGTAGGGCAGGTTGCCCGTGCCCGAGGGTGCCACGGCCAGCTGGGTGGCTGTCAGCTTGGACCCATCGCTCGACTCCCAGGTGGCCGGTGGGCCGTAGTAGGTGCCCACTTGTTTGCCGCTGCGGTCATTCAGCACGGCCTTGGGGCCCACGAACACCCATTCGGTCTGGCCGGGCATGTTGGCCTTGTCGCGGCATTCGTAGGTGATCTCGCCCACGCCCACGGTTTCCATCGCCACCTTGTTGCCAGCCGGCACCTTGATGCTGTCGGGCAGGCTGTCCTGCGAATACATGGATTTGGAGGACGACGACATCATCGAACCGCAGGCGCTCAGCAGCACGGCGGCGGCAATGGCGCCCGTCAGGGGGAGCAGGCGGGAGATGGGGGACGTGTGGATGGTCATGGCGTTTCTCTCTGGTCTGTGGGTTGATAGGACAGCAGCAACAAGATGCGCTGCTGTAGGTACTACCCACGAAAACGCCGTTTGGATGCAGTGGATGCCAAAAATTTTTTGCCGGTGCCAGCCCGGGCAAGATTGCCGCCCGGGCCCGAGGCTGTCTCAATGCAGGGTCAGTGGCCTGGTGGTGGTCTTGACCCGCACCACGGCCGCCCGGTGCTCATAGGGGGTCACCGGTTGGCCCAGGATGGCGGCCGCCAGCGTGTGCGCCTGCCGGGCAATCGGTTCGATGTAGCGGCTGCACTGCCCGTCGATGCTGATGCAATCGCCCAGTGCATGGATGCGGGATACGCTGGTTTGCAGCGTGCCTGCGTCCACCGCAACGCCATGGGTCCAATCAAGCCCTGCACTCTGCGCCAGGCGGTGGGGGGGCAGCAGGCCTGCAGCCACCACCACTTCGTCCGCCGCAAAACGCCGCCCGCTGGTGGTGGAGACGCGGTAGCGCGAGCCCACGCGTTCCACCTGCTCCACCTGCAGACCGCCTTCAAAGCGGATGGACAGGTCTTTCCAGGCGTCCAGCAGCTGCGGGCCCGCCTGCTGGTCGTGCCAGCGCGCCAGTGGTTCGGTGGCCGTGTCCAGCAGCGTGATGTGGTGGCCGCCCAGTGCCAGGTCGTTGGCCAGCTCACTGCCGACCAGGCCCGCGCCGATGATGAGCACGTCCTTGGGCTGGTCGCCCAGGTGCTGGCGCAGGCGCTGGTAGGCGTCCAGGTGGTTGATGCGCCAGCACAGACTGGCGGGCAAGCCCGGAGGCAAGGCGGCCTGCGCACCGTGGGCCAGCACCAGGTGGCCGTAGCGCAGCACGCCCCGCGTGGTGCGCAATTGGCGGGTGTCGGCGCAGATGCGCACGGCATGGGTGTGGGCCAGCAGGGTGACGCCCAGGCGGTGCGCCGCATCGCGACCGGTTTCGGACACCAGGGCCAGCGGGTCCAGCTGGCGCGCCATGGCCACCGACAGCAAAGGCTTGTCGTACCGGTCGCCCGCGCAGGCCGTCACCAGGGTGATGGGCAGCGTGGCGCTGTGTTGGCGCAGGGTTTCAGCCATTTGCCAGCCTGCACGGCCCGCGCCGACGATGAGCACGCCCGGCTCTCCACGCACGCGCAGGGAGGCTGCTGGCGCTGCGCTGGCCTGCGCCCGCAGCGCCTCCAGCGTGGGGGCATCGTACGGCGAAAAATCGGCCTTGGTCACTCCACACAGCGGGCAGGCCCAGTCGTCGGGTATGTCCGCCAGCCGCGTGCCGGGCGGCAGGCCGCCATCGGGGTCGCCGTCGGCCTCGTGGTAGACGTAGCCGCAGGCGTTGCAGATGTAGCTTTGCCAGGGCGCCTGGGTGGCCGCGTCGGCAAACGCATCGCACAGCGCCTGCGATGCCGCGCTCAACACGAACTCGGAGGCAACCGACGGCGTGGTTGCGGTGGGGAGGGCGGGCGTCATGCAGGCATCTCCTCGGTGCTGAGCCGGGCGATCTCCTTGCGCAGGTGCTTGATGGCGGGCGTGACGATGGCCACAAAGTGCGACTCGCGCACGCGCCGCTGCACGTCCGAGCTCATCAGGTAGCCGCGCGCACCCTGGTGCATCAGGGCGGACTGGGCGGCGCGCAGGCACAGCTCCGCGCCGTGGGCACGGGCGTCCAGCACGTCGATGAAGAAATCGGTGCTTGTGTCGAACGGAGTCTGGGCCAGTTGCATGACGCGTGCAGTCAGTGCATCCAACTCGGCCTGCAGCGCGTCGGGCCGGTCTTCCAGGAACTGGTTGACGTGGCCCAGTTGGGCCTCCACCGCCCACATCGAGTCGATGGCGCCCTGGGTGATGCCCACCGCCATGCCACATTGCAGCATCACGAACGCAGCGCGGATGCGGGCGATGAAAGGCCGGGTGGGGTCGGCCATGGTGTCGGCCGTGCCGATGAAATGGTCCTTGAGCCGCAGCGCATAGGTGCCCGTGCCCTCCATGGCGGAGAAGCTGGGGCATTCGCGCATCTCCACGCCCGGTGCGTCGCACCGCAGCAGGAACATCACCTCGCGCTGGCTGGCCGCACCGTCGGCCTCCACCACCGCCGCAATCGCGCCGCAGTAGTGGTCGGGCCCCAGGTTGCTCACCCAGGGCAGGGTGCCGTTGATGAGGTAGCCTCCCTCCACTGGCGTGGCCTTGAGCAGCAGGCTTTCGATCTGCGCATAGCTCTTCATGGGGTTGGACAGCGCCGTGCCGCCCATGCCTGCGCCGCTGGCGTGGCGCTGCAGCACATCGCCCATCAGCGCGGGGTTGCCCGACTGCTGCAGGTACAGCCCACACACCGCCTGGCACCACATCATGAAGCCCGTGGCGCCGCACACGCGCGAGGCCTCGGCCATGGCGCGGATGGCCAGGCCGTAGTCGGCCGGGCCGGCCGTGCTGTCCAGGTGCGCGCTCATCGCGCCCACGGCGGCCAGCTGCTGCAGCTCGGCGCAGGGGTAGTAGCCGGTGCGGTCAATCGCCTCCACCTGCGCGGCCAGCGGGCCTTGGGCAATCTGGCGCACGGCGGCCAGCAGCGCATCGCCCCGCAGGGCGCCGTCCAGGTGGATTTGGGGAGGGAGGTCGGCGGGGTTCATGGGGCTCCTTGGGTGCGCGGGGAACGGTTGGTCAGGTAGGGGCGGCACACAAAACTCAGCGAAGCGGTTCTGGCTAGGCGCTGCGTCGCAGGCAGTACGAGTAGTACGACAAGACGCGGCAACGACGCCAGAAGAGTTTTGTGTGTCGCCCTCAGTCCGCGAGGCTGATCTCGAACGGAATGGGGTTGCGCATGCTGTTGGCCACGGGCGAGTAGAAGTTGGCGTGCTGCACGATCTCGTCCAGCACCTCGCGCGGTGCATCGCCTTCCACCAGCACCTTCACGCGGATCGCCTGGAAGCCCATCTCCGGCGGCGTCTTCTGCAATGCACCACCCGCACCCCAGGCGGCGGGGTTGCCGATGTCGCCTTCCATGAACACCTCGATCTTGCTGAGCTTGACCTGCTTCCAGGTGGCCACGGCCGTGATGCCCACGGCCAGGCAGCCGCCCAGGCCCGACAGCACGATCTCGCCGGGCGCAGGCGCCGTGTCCTGACCGAACAGGTGCAGGGGCTCGTCCACCACCACCGGCGCATGGTTGCCCACATAGCTCAGCGAGCGGTACTGCCCCTCCATCACCGTATGGACCTTGTTGGTACCCCGGCTGGCAGGGTTGTTGCGGCCCTTGTCGGCAAAGGCCATCAGCCCGTCGCGGTCGATGGGGCGCAGGTGTGTGTGCACGGTGGTGACGGGGGCAGAGGGTTCCAGCAGATCGGTGGACATGGTGTTCCTTGGAGAAAGAGAAGGGAATGCAAAAAAGAAGGACAGGGTTCGCAGCGGGCCATGCCCGCTGCAACAACGCACGGTGCTCAGGCCGCCAGTGCCAGCGCAGGCTTTTTGGGGAACTTGACCAGCGGCAGCCCGCTTTCGATCGGCAGCTTGTCGTCGCGCGACCATTCGTTCCACGAGCCGAAGTACATGCGCACATCGGCAAAGCCCGCCTGCTTGAGCGCCAGGAAGGTGTTGGACGCGCGTGCGCCCTTGAAGCAATACAGGTACACCGTGTCCGCCGGGCTGATGCCCGCCGTGGCGCATTCGGCGCGCACTTCGTCGGGCGACTTGAACACCGGACCCTGGGGCGAGGGCTTCATGAAGCGGTACCACTCCAGCCACTTGGCGCCCGGCAGGCGGCCTTTGCGCGGCGCAAAGTCCTTGCCATAAGGGCTGGAGCTGTCGCCAATCCACTCGTCCACATCGCGCACGTCCAGCAGCACGGTGTCGGTGCCCAGGGCCTCGATCACATCCTCCTTGGTCAGCATCACATCGGTGGTGGCCAGCTGGGTGGGGAAGATGGCGGGCGTGGGCACCACGGCCTCGGTGGAGACGGGCAGCTCTGCCGCCTTCCAGGCCGAGTAGCCGCCGTTCAATACCTTGACCTTGGGGTAGCCCAGCCAGGTCAGCAGGTAGTAGCCCCGGCACGACTGGCCGTAGCCGCTGTTGAGCGCGTCTTCGTAGAACACGGCCGTCTCGGCGCCCGACAGGCCGATGGCGCCCAGGTGCGCGGCAAAGGTGTCTTTCAGCTCCTGCAGGCCTTGGGGTGTAGAGGTGGCGAGATACGTGAATGTCTCGCGCAGGTTCACCGCGCCGGGGATGTGCCCCAGGGCATAGGTGTCGGCGTCGCGGGTATCGATCAGCACCACAGGTTCTGCGGCTTGCAGGGCCAACAGCTGGGTGGGTGAGATGAGGACGGCGTCGGAGGCGGTGGCGGTCACGGTGCTCATGGAAAACCTTTCGGTGCGGTGGTGGGCGGGATGCCTGCCTTCCTTATCGCAACAGGTGTGCCAGAGCGGGTGGAGATGGGTAAATTTGAATAAAAATGGCTGGAAGCGCTAGTGAAATATGCGCTGGCAGCTATTGATTTGATAGTAAACCGGACGTGGCCATGTGTCGGCAGCCAGGGTGAAGCAGACCGCGCCAGACACTGTGTCTACAAATTGTCGACACAGTGTCCGTCGTCACTTCAGACCCGCCTTGCGCAGCCGGTAGCTGAACTGCCGCAACGTCAGCCCCAGGCTCTGCGCGGCGCGCGACTGGTTGCCGTGGTGCTCGGCCAGTGCTGTCTGCAGCACCAACACGCTGTGCGACTGGGCGGGTGCGTAGTCACGCACCAGCGGCGCCTGGGCGGCGGCCGGCTGTGCTGTTGCCCCGGTGGTTGTTGGGGACGATGGTGCGGGCGGCGGAGGCAGGGGCGCAGAGGCAGCCGGCAGAAACCGGTCCAGCTCCGCCCGCGCCACCAGCGTGTCATTGGTCAGCAGCACCAGGCGTTCGATCACATTGCCCAGCTCGCGGATGTTGCCGGGCCAGGGGTGTTCTTCCAGCCGCGCCAGCGCGTCGGGCGACAGGTTCACGTTGCGCTGGTGCGCCTGGTTCGCGCGGCTCACAAAGTGCAGCGCCAGCGCGCGGATGTCCTCGCGCCGCTCGGCCAGCGAGGGCAGATGGATCGGAATCACGTGCAGGCGGTAGTACAGGTCCTGCCGAAAGCGCCCGGCCTCCACATCGGCCTCCAGGTCGCGGTGGGTGGCCGCCACCAGGCGCACGTTGACCTTGACCTCGCGCTGCCCGCCCAGGCGCACCAGCGTGCCCTCCTGCAGCGTGCGCAGCAGCTTGGACTGCAGGGCCAGCGGCAGCTCGCCAATCTCGTCGAGAAAGATGGTGCCGCTGTCGGCCTGCTCGAACCAGCCCGCGCGGGCTGTGCTGGCGCCGGTGAACGCGCCTTTTTCGTAGCCAAACAGTTCGGATTCGAACAGCGCGTCCGGAATGGCCGAGCAGTTGACCTTGATGAAGGGCCGGTCGCGCCGCCCGCTGGCCAGGTGCACGGCGCGTGCGAATAGCTCCTTGCCCGTGCCCGACTGGCCCAGCAGCAGCACGGTGGCCTGGGTTTGTGACACACGCTCCAGCTCGCTCAAGGCCTGCAGCAGCGGTGGCGAGCTGCCAATGAGCCCGTAGCGCGCGCTTTTGGTGTTGAGCGCATTGGCCAGCACGGCGTTGCGCGCCTGCAGCTGCCGCGTCTGCTCGGCCACCAGGGCTTCCAGCTGCAGCAGCTGCCCGACCAGCGTGGCCAGCACGCGCAGCACCGCCAGGTCGTCGTTCAGGTGGCGCTGGCGGCTGCGGATGCGGTGACAGGCCAGCACGCCGATGGGCGCGTTGTTGACCTCGATGGGCAGGGCGATGAAGGCCACCGTCTCGGGCGGCAGCTGGTGGCGCGCCACCGCGCGGGCCAGGAACAGCGGCTCGGCATCGATGTCCTGCACGATGGCGGGCTGCCCCGTGGCCAGCACGCGGCCTGTGATGCCCTCGCCCCAGGCGTACCGCCCGCGCTGCACTTCGGCCTGGGTGAGGCCGTAGGCGTGCTGGATGGAGGCGGTGCGCGGCGCGCCGGCTGGGGGGGAGGGAGCGTCGTCCACCAGCACAATGCGCCCCCTGTTCAGGCCCAGCAGCTCGCTCATCAAGTGCAGCATCTCGCGCAGCACCAAGCCAGGCGCCAGGCTGCGGCCGATGAGGCGCATCACCTCGCGCATCAGCAGCAGCTCCTGGGCGTGCCAGTCGGTGGGGCTGTGCGAGCGGGCCGTGCTGGAAGGGGAGGGCATGGGCGGTGGGGACATGTCAGGGCGATTGCAAGTTCTGCGCCCGGGTGCATTAAAGTCGCCTGCGTCCCGCCATTTACCGACTTTTTCACCTTCTCGAAAGCCCCCACCATGACCACCCTCGGAACCCCTCTGTCCCCCCATGCCACCAAAGTCATGCTGCTGGGCTCGGGCGAGCTGGGCAAGGAGGTGCTGATCGCGCTGCAGCGCCTGGGGGTGGAAACCATTGCCGTGGACCGCTATGAGAACGCGCCCGGCCAGCAGGTGGCCCACCACGCGCGCACCATCACCATGAGCGACCCGGCCCAGCTCAAGGCGCTGATCGAAGCCGAACGGCCCCACCTGGTGGTGCCCGAGATCGAAGCCATCGCCACCCCTATGCTCGAAGAGCTGGAAGCCGCGGGCACCGTGCGCGTGATCCCCACGGCCCGCGCTGCGCGCCTGACCATGGACCGTGAAGGCATCCGCGTGCTGGCCGCCGAGACGCTGGGGTTGCCCACCAGCCCCTACAAATTCTGTAATTCGCTCGAAGAGCTGCAAGCCGCGATTGATGGCGGGATTGGTTACCCTTGCATCGTCAAGCCCGTGATGAGCAGCTCCGGCAAAGGCCAGAGCAAGATCGACGGCCCGGCTGACGTGAAGAAGGCCTGGGACTACGCCATGGCCGGTGGCCGCGTCAGCCACGGCCGCGTCATCGTCGAAGGTTTCATTGACTTCGACTACGAAATCACCCAGCTCACCGTGCGGTCGGTGGGCGCCGACGGCCAAATCACCACCAGTTTCTGCGACCCCATCGGCCATGTGCAGGTGAGTGGCGACTATGTGGAAAGCTGGCAGCCCCACCCCATGCACCCGGCCGCACTCGAAAAGTCGCGCCAGATCGCCAAGGCCGTCACCGACAACCTGGGTGGCCAGGGATTGTTTGGCGTGGAGCTGTTCGTCAAGGGCCAGGAGGTCTGGTTCAGCGAGGTGAGCCCGCGCCCGCACGACACGGGCCTGGTCACGCTGTGCACCCAGTACCAGAGCGAGTTCGAGCTGCACGCCCGCGCGATCCTGGGCCTGCCGGTGGACACCAGTCTGCGCAACCCCGGCGCCAGTGCCGTCATCTACGGCGGTGTGGAAGCCCAGGGCATCGTGTTCGACGGCGTGGAAGAAGCCCTGCGCGTGCCGGGCACCGATCTGCGCCTGTTCGGCAAGCCCGAGAGTTTTATGAAGCGCCGCATGGGCGTGGCGCTGGCGCGGGCTGAGAATGTGGACACGGCGCGTGCGAACGCCAAGCTGGCGGCGAGCAAGGTCAGGCCCCGCGTGGCCTGATAGCCTGCGGCCGCAGTTGCGGCGGGCCGGTGCGACGACGGCGCTTCTGAAGGAGAAACCCCTGTGAGCCTGAGTGCGCGGATCCTGTGGCTGGTGCTGGCAGCCTCTTTGTTGCCTGTGCCGGCCCTGGTGTGGCTGCTGCTGGAGTTCCGGGTGACCACCACCGGACAGGCGCGCGACCGGCTGGTGGCCCGGGCAGGCATCATTGCCAGCAACCTGGACGACAAGATCGCTGGTACCGGGCAACTCTTGTTTGGCCTTGGGCGCGTCCCCCTGCTGGCAGCGGGCGACAAGGCCGCATGCTCTGATTTCCTGGCAGATGTCCTCAAGGAACATCCTCAGTACACCGGCATCCTCACCATCCAGCCCGATGGCTCCCTGTTCTGTGATTCGCTGCGCAGCGGCCGTACCCTGGACCTCCGGGACCGCAGTTACTTTCAGCGTGCGCTGACGGCCTCCGGGCCGGTGCTGGAAGCGGTCATAGGCCGCCTGACGGGCAAAGGGGTGCTGCAGGTGGCCTACCCGGTGCGCGATGCGGGAGGCGCGTTGCGCTTCATCCTGCTGGCCTCGCTCGACATGCAGGACTACGGGCAGGCCACGGTGCATGCACAGCGCTATGAGCGCATGCATCTGCAGGTATGGAATGCCGACGGTTCGGTGGTCATGGACTTCCGGCGGCCGGAGGTGGCGCCGCTGACCCTGGGGGACGCCGAACGCACTTTCATGTTGCAAGCAGTCGAAGGGCATGCCGTGATGGCGGGGGCCGATGGCGTGCGTCGCGTCTGGGTGCGCGCCCAGTTGCCGCGCGCACAGGGCTCGGATCTGCGTCTGGCCCTGGCCGTGCCCGAGGACGACCTGCGTGGCCCGGTGGAGCGTCAGTTCCGGCGCGCACTGCTGGGGGTGCTGGCACTGGCGGTCATCGTGTTCGTTGCGGCTTTTCTGTTGGTGGAATTTGCGGTGCGCCGCCATGCCATGCGCGCCATCCGCGCCATTGGCCGCATGGATGCTGGCAACTACGCCGAACCCATTGGTACACCCTATCCCCCGGGAGAGCTGGGGCAGGTGGCCCGGGCACTGGACCGGATGGCGGAGTCCCTGCTGCGCCAGCAGCAGTCCATCGCGCAACACACGGAGACGCTGGAGCGCCAGGCGCGGCGAGACCCCCTGACCGACTTGGCCAACCGCTACAGCCTCACGGAGCGGCTGGACGCAGCGTTGGACCGGGCGCGGGAGCAGGGCCACTGCGTGGCCGTTCTGGCCATGGACCTGGACCGGTTCAAAGGGGTGAACGACAGCCTGGGACATGCACGGGGCGATGCCTTGCTCAAGGAGGTGGCGGTCCGGTTGCAGGGTTGTGTACGTCCCGGCGATGTAGTGGCCCGGCCGGGAGGGGATGAGTTTGTTGTGGTGCTGCCCGACTTGCCGGACCCGGCCGTGGTGGAGCCCATGGCGCGGCGCATTGTGCGGGCGCTGACCCTGCCTGTGGAGACCGGCACGTCCAGCTGGTTGCTGGGCACCAGCCTGGGGATTGCGGTCTTCCCGCAGGATGGGGACTCCGGGGATCTCCTGCTGCGCAATGCGGATGTGGCCATGTACGACGCCAAGGACCTGGGTGGGAACCGGCTGGCTTTCTTCAGCCCGCACATGACGGAGGTGTTGACGGAGCGCCTGCGGGTGGAGGCGGGCCTGCGCCATGCCATCGAGCACGACGGGCTGCGCCTGCACTACCAGCCCATCATGGATGCGCGGACGGGGCGCGTGTCGTCGGTGGAGGCGCTGGTGCGGTGGGCGGACCCGGAGCGTGGGCTGGTGTCTCCGCTGCAGTTCATCGGTATTGCGGAAGAAACGGGGCTGATCGTGCCCCTGGGCGAATGGGTGCTGAACGAGGCCTGCGCGCAGGCACGCCGGTGGCTGGATGCCGGTTGGGGGGAGATCCCGGTGGCGGTGAATCTCTCGGCCCGTCAGTTCCAGGAGCCCGAGCTGGACCAGGTGGTGGCCCGCGCCCTGCAAAGCACCGGGTGCCCACCCCGGTTGCTGCAATTGGAGATCACTGAGAGCTCGATCATGGAGCCCGTGGAGGAGGCCCTGCAGACCATGCAGCGCCTCACCGCTCTGGGTGTGCAGCTGGCCATCGACGACTTCGGCACCGGCTATTCGTCACTCAGCCAGCTCAAGCGGTTTCCGGTGCGCAAGCTCAAGATCGACCGCTCTTTCGTCAACGACCTGGGGAGCAATGACCGGGGCGAAGCACTGGTGGACGCCATCGTGGCCCTGGCGCAAAAGCTGGGCCTGCGCACGGTGGCCGAGGGCGTGGAAACCGAGCACCAGGCACAGTGGCTGGCCCGGCTGGGGTGCGACGAACTGCAGGGCTATCTGTTCTCGCAGCCTTGCGCACCGCAAGCCCTCGAAGGCTGGTGGCAGGGGCGGCTGGCAGACCGCCCTGCCGACCTCACTCCCGGATCTGCCGCCCCGTGAGCTTGAGGAACAGGTCTTCCAGATTGGCCGGCCGGTGCAGCGTGCGCAGGTGGCCGTGTGCGGCCAAGGCCTGCAGCAGCGGCTGGGCGTTCTGGGTGTAGAAAAACACGGTCTCGCCGCTGATTTCCACGCGGGCGGCCAGGGCGCGCAGCGCGGCGTCTTCGGCCATCTGGACGGCCCCCACGCCGAACACCTCCACCACGTCCGGCTCCAGGTGCTGGGCGATCAGTTCGCGCGGGCGGCCTTCGGCAATCTTGCGGCCATGGTCCAGCACCAGCAGGCGCGAGCACAGGCGCTCGGCCTCGTCCATGAAGTGGGTGGTCAGCAGGATCGACTTGCCTTGCTGCAGCAGCAGTTGCAGGCGCTCCCACATCAGGTGGCGGGCTTGCGGGTCCAGGCCGGTGGTGGGCTCGTCCAGCAGCAGCAGGCGCGGATTGTTGACCAGGGCGCGCGCCAGCGAGAGGCGCCGCTTCATGCCGCCCGACAGCTCGCCCGGCTTGGCATCGGCCTTGTGGGTGAGGGCGGCAAACTCCAGCAACTGGGGCACACGCTCGTCCATCACCGGGCCCTTCAGGCCGAAGTAGCGGCCGAACACGCGCAGGTTTTCTGCGCAGGTGAAGTCCGGGTCGAGGGTGTCAAACTGCGTGACCACGCCCAGTTGCGCCTTGATGGCCAGCGCATCGCGGGGCATCAGCAGCGGGGCCGTGCCGGGCTGGGGCGTGAAATGCACTTCGCCCCCGTCTGGCGACGCCAGGCCCAGGCACATGCGGATGGTGGTGGTCTTGCCCGCGCCGTTGGGGCCGATGACCCCCAGGCATTCGCCGGGAGCAATGGCGAAGGACACGTCGTCCACCACCGTGGTCTCGCCATAACGTTTGCGCAGGTGCAGGGCTTCAAAAAGTGCGGTCATGGAGGGATTGTGTGCGACGAGTGCGTCCGTGGTGCTTGGAGGCGGATTTTTGCCAGAATCTGCCGCAGGCGCTAGTGGGTATTGCGCCTGATGCTATCAAAACAGGACTGCTTGCCTCAGTCCGCCGCGACCAGCCGCCCCCGGCCCGCCGTCTTCGCTGCATAGAGGGCACCGTCAGCACGGGCCATCAGTTCGGCCAGGCCAGCTTCGCCCGGCTGCAGCACGGCCATCCCGGCGCTGTAGTCCAGCGCAAAGCCCAGCTCTGCCACGCTGGCGGCATGCAGACGCCTGCGCAGTCGCCGGTCCAGTGCCAGTCCAGCGGGTGCGCTGTTGTGCAACAGCAGCACGCCAAACTCCTCGCCACCCAGGCGCCCGACCAGGTCGCCGCTGCGGCAGGTGTCGCCCAGCAGGCGGGCAAACAGTTGCAGGGCGCGGTCTCCGGCCTCGTGGCCGTGGGTGTCGTTGACCTGCTTGAAGTGGTCCAGGTCCAGCATCATTGCCGTCATGGGCAACTGGTGGCGTGCGGCGTGTGCCAGCAGGCTGCTGCCTTGGGTGGTGAAGCCTCGCCGGTTGAGTACGCCGGTGAGGCCATCGGTCATCGCCAGCGTGCGCAGCTTGTGTTCTGCCTCCGACCGCCACGCCACCAGCAGGGCGACGGTGCCCAGCACCAGGCTCACATTGGTGGCCACAGCAGCTGCCAGGTTGACGGGATGGGGCGTGCGAAAGCTCGGGTACTGGTCGGTGAAGGCGCCCAGCATGCCCCGCGCCAGCGTGAAAGCGGCCGACGTCAGCAGGCAGCCCATCAGCAGGCTGCGCCAGCGCAGGTTGGCCTCCACCACGGGCGCCAGGGTGGCGCGCGCAACGATGCACAAAATAGTGGCCATCAAAAAGTTGGCCCAGCCCACGCGCCAGGCGTAGTGCCCAAAACCCAGGGTGTAGCCCAGCGGGGCGGCAATCACCAACACCAGTAGCACGCGGCGCAAGGGGCGGGGGCCCAGCCACTCCTCCAGCGCCCGGTACAGCATCCACTGTGCGGCCGCGTTGCAGGCAATCGACACGGTAGAAAGGGCCTGGTCCCACAGGGTGGATGAGGCAATGATGGCCGCCCAGGCCACCGCCTGCAGCAGCATGCTGGCCTGCATGTTGCGGGCGGCGCGGCTCACGTCCCGGCCCATGATCAGCGGCAGCGCGGCCGAGATCATGAACAGGTTGGCCGCCATGACCGTCATGAGGGTGAGGAAATCCAGTGGCATGCGCAGCGGCCTCGGGCCAGTCGTTTACTGAAATGCGACCTCGGCAAAGCTGCGCAGCTTGCGGCTGTGCAGGCGGTCCACGCCGCCGTTGCGCAGGATCTCGATGGCGCGCATGCCGATGCGCAGGTGCTGGTCCACCCGCTCGCGGTAGAAGTGGTTGGCCATGCCGGGCAGCTTGATCTCGCCATGCAGAGGCTTGTCGCTCACACACAGCAAGGTGCCATAGGGCACGCGGAAGCGGAAGCCGTTGGCGGCGATGGTGGCGCTTTCCATGTCCAGCGCCACGGCGCGGCTCTGGCTGAAGCGGCGCTGCGGCGTGTTGTCGGGCAGCAGCTCCCAGTTGCGGTTGTCGGTGCTGGCCACGGTGCCGGTGCGCATCACGCGCTTCAGGTCTGCGCCGCTGATCTGCGTGACATCGGCCACGGCCTGTTGCAGCGCCAGCTGGATTTCGGCCAGCGCCGGGATGGGCACCCACAGCGGCAGGTCTTCGTCCAGCACATGGTCCTCGCGCACGTAGGCATGCGCCAGCACGTAGTCACCCAGCTGCTGGCTGTTGCGCAGGCCTGCGCAGTGGCCCAGCATCATCCAGGCATGGGGGCGCAGCACGGCGATGTGGTCGGTGATGGTCTTGGCGTTGGCCGGGCCCACGCCGATGTTGACCATGGTGATGCCGCTCGCGTCCTTACGCACCAGGTGGTAGGCGGGCATCTGCGGCAGGCGGGGTGGAGCGGCGCCCAGGTCGTCGCCCGCCTCGGCGCTCAGGCCCACGCGGCGCGTGACCACGTTGCCGGGTTCGATGAAGGCAATGTATTCGCTGTCGGGTTTGGCCATCTCGGCGTGGCCCAGGCGCACGAATTCGTCGATGTAGAACTGGTAATTGGTGAACAGCACGAAGTTCTGGAACCACTCGGGCGCTGTGCCTGTGTAGTGGCGCAGGCGGTGCAGCGAGTAGTCCACGCGCGGCGCGGTGAACAGCGACAGCGGCTGCGCCTCGCCGGGCGCGGCCTGCCAGGTGCCGTTGGCGATGCCATCGTCCATGGCGGCCAGGTCGGGCAGGTCGAACACGTCGCGCATCAGCATGCGGCGGGCCTGGGTCAGCGTGCCCTCGATGTGGTCGTGCTCCGCAAATGAGAAATGGATGGGAATCGGGTGGGTGCTGGTGCCCACTTCCAGCTCCACGTTGTGGCTGGCACGCAGCAGGCGGAACTGCTCGGCGTAGTAGTTGGCAAACAGGTCGGGCCGGGTGAGGGTGGTCTCATACCGCCCGGGGCCTTCCACAAAGCCATAGGCCAGCTTGGTGTCGGCCCGCGCCACGGTGGTGGTGTGCACCCGCACAAACGGGTAGAACGCGCGCACCGGGCCCTCGGGCGTCTCGCCCGCCACAAAACGCTGCATGGCGTCGCGCAGGTGGCCAATTTGTTGCTGGTAGATGCGCTGCACCTGGGCCAGGGCGTCGGCCGGGTCGGTGTGGCGGGTGGGGGCGATGAAGTCGGGGATGATGGGCATGCGCTATTTTCGCCTGCCTGTGTCACTGCAGCAGGGGTTGCTTGCTTTTTGGGCACATGAGCGCATGACGCTGCTGTTAGCGTGCCAGGGGCCTACCGTCCAGCCACTGCACGGCGGCATCCAGCACAGGGTCGCCACCGGTCATGACGCGTTGGACGAAGCCTGCGTCCGCCGCCAGGCGCAGATCGGGCTCAACGCCTTTGCCAAAGACATAGTGGTCGCCTTTGGCGCCCAGTTCTGCCACCGTGGGCGCGTGAACGATCACGTCTCCGGGCAGCAGCACGCGCGTCGTCATGCCTACAGCGCCCGGCGTGGGCTCCGTCCCGATGACCTGGGCCCGACCGGCTTTTTGCAACCAGGCTGCGAACATCTCGCACGGGCCCGTGCACTCCGGTCCCGTCAGCAGCACCAAGGGGGCGCCGTAGTAAGCGCCGCCTTGTGTGAACAGCGGCAGCTGTGGAGGTAGGCCCAGGCTGCCGCGAGTGCGCCACACCTTGGCGGTGGCGTCCACCTGGCGCTGCGCGTAGCCCTGCAGCCTCAGTGGTCGGTCGTAAGAGAAGAAAGACGCTGCGTAGTGGGGAACCAACTGATAGGCACCATGGTTGGCGCCCCGAAGGTCCAGCACCAGGCCGCTGAGCCGTGCCTGGGTGGCGGCTGCAAGGCTGCGTTCCCACTGGTCCAGGTTGCCTCCGCCGTCGGCGAACGAATTCAGCGCGATGTAGCCGTACTGCCGGCCCGATTGACTGCGCAACTGGAACGCTGACAGCGATTCGTTGTTGGGGGCTGATCCTGCCGCCTGAGGCCGTTCCGCCACGCGCTGGCGCAGATCGAAGGTTTGCTCGTTGCCGTCCTGGCGCACCTTCAGCACCATGGCTTCCCGATCGTAGGCCATCAGCTTGAGGGCATCGTGGCGGCGCCCGACTTCAGTGGGGCGGTTGGAGTAGCGTACGGCGCGGCCCACATAGCGCCCGATGCTTTCGCCATTGACTTCCACAATCTCAGCGCCCGGGCGCAGCCCGGCCAGTTCCGCTGCCGAGCGTGGAGCGACGCTGCCTACCAGGGCCCGGCCATCAGGCAGCCACCACACGCCCTGCATCGGCAGGGGCGTGATGCCGCGCGGCAGCCACTGGCCGGCCAGGCCCACATCGAGTCCTGCCGTGAGACCCTGGGGACCACCTGCACCGCGCAGTTCGACGCGGAACAGGCCGTCCTGCAGGCGTGTGCCAATGTCGGCGTAGATTTGCGCCATGGCTTGCCGCTCCCGCTGGTCACCGGCCTGCCGCGCCTTGTCCGCCAGCTCGGCCTGCAGCCGCGCCCAGTCCATGGGCTGCGCGCCGCGGAACGGGTAGCGTTCATGCATCACACTGGTGAATGCCTTGAAAGCGTCGCCGGGCGACAGCCGGGTCAGGTCGATGTCGGTCGTGGACTGCACCCCATATTGAGCCAGCGCGATCTCGCGGCTGCGGTCGAAGCTGAAACCGCGGCTGTCCAGGGTCACGACGGTGTAGCCGCGTGGCAGCCGCACCATGGGGTCGTCGGGCGTGAAGAGGCGGCCGTCCGCACCGAAGCCCGCCGGAAACGCTGCGCCTGACTCGCTGGCCCACACCAGCAACTTGCCACCCACCGCTTCCATTGCCAGGTCGGGCTGCAGTGGCCATTCCATCTGTACTGAACTGGTGGTGAGCATGGCGTGCTGCTCTATCGCATCCAGCGCGCGGCGGCCAGCCCGGCGTGGCAGGCTGGTGTGCACAGACAGTGCAAATATCTTCACGCCAGCGCCTGAAGCTCGTACTCTGCCCGAAGCCAGGTCGAAGAGGGTCCCCGGTGGAGTCTGCGGCAGGTCGATGGAGACCGCAGAGCTGTCTGCGCGGGGAGTGGCCAGCAACTGGTCCTGAGGTGTTGTTACATGCGCTGTCTGGCGCTGCACGAAGTACGCGCCCTGGTCGAGCAGCGCCACCAGCGTGCTCCCCGCAGCGACGGGGTCGCCCGCGCCGCGTTCGAGGGCGGCAATGAGCCGCACCGGGCCGCCTTCGTCGCGCGCCATCACGGCGGCCCCGGAGGGCGGCTGGAAGGGGATGACATTGCGGCCGTCCCAGGTTTGGCGGCCCGCGTCCATGGCCTGCCGACCCGTCGACATGACCTGCTGCCCTGTGGACATCATCTGCTGCCCTGTGGACATCATCTGCTGCCCGGCGGACACAGCGCCTTCGCTACGACTGATGGCCTCGCCGGCCCGGCCCAGGCCATCAAGCAGACCTGAGTGCGCCGGTATCGCGAAGGCTGCCAAGACGACCAAGGCGGTCAAGGCGGCAGTGGCTGGCACAGTACCTGCCCGGTGTTCTGCGGCGCAGGGGTGGGGAAGCAGGTTGAGGAGCAAGCGTGCGTTGGGCATGGTGGCGGTGCGTCGAAGGGGGTGCTTGTGGACCTAGACGTAGCGAATCACAAAGTCGTTATCAGCGGCGCTCACGTTGATGCGGCTGATGATCTTTGTATCCACCGAAGCTTGCAGGAACTCTATGGCCATGCGTGGCAGGAAGTTCTGGGTCAGGATCGCGTCGATCATGCGGGCGCCAGACTCCACTTCGCTGCAGCGCTCTCTGATCAGCCGCACGGCGCTGTCGTCGAACTCGAACTGCGCACCATGGTTGACCTGGATGCGTGTCTGGATGCGGCGCATTTGCAGGCCAATGATCTGCTCAAGCATCGCTTCGGAAATCGGGTAGTACGGCACCACCGTGAGGCGACCGAGCAGCGCGGCCGGGAACTTGTCGAGCAGCGGCTGGCGGATTGCCTGGGCCAGTGCCTGCGGCGACGGAATGAGGTCGGGGTCGTTGCAAAGTCCTGCGATCAGCTCCGAGCCCACATTCGACGTCAGGATGATCACGGTGTTCTTGAAGTCGATATAGCGGCCCTCGCCGTCTTCCATCCAGCCCTTGTCGAACACTTGGAAGAACATCTCGTGCACGTCCGGGTGCGCCTTCTCGATCTCGTCGAGCAGTACCACGCTGTACGGTCTGCGGCGCACCGCTTCAGTCAGAACGCCACCTTCACCATACCCCACGTAGCCCGGTGGCGCGCCCTTGAGTGTGGAGACGGTGTGCGCTTCCTGGAACTCGCTCATGTTGATGGTGATGAGATTCTGTTCACCGCCGTACAGCGCCTCGGCCAGGGAAAGGGCGGTTTCGGTCTTTCCCACCCCTGAGGGGCCTGCCAGCAGGAACACTCCAATGGGTTTGCTGGGGTTGTCCAGCTGCGCGCGCGCTGTCTGTATGCGGCGCGTGATGGCCTCCAGCCCGTGGCGCTGGCCGATCACGCGCTTTTCTAGCGTATGTGTCAGCGTCAGCACCGACTTCACCTCATCGCGCACCATGCGGCCCACGGGAATGCCTGTCCATTCGGCCACGACGGCGGCCACAACGCCCGCATCCACCACCGGGTGCAACAGGGGATCGTCGCCCTGTAGGGCTCGCAGTTCCTTGCGCATAGCGTCCAGCTCCTCTGGCGAGACGGCTGGTGCGGCTGATGTCATCGCTTCAGCGGAGGCAGCAGCTGCATCGACGCTGGCAGCGTCCGGCGTGCGTGTAAGCCGTGCAGCCAGGAGTGTTGCTTCTGCCTGGACGATACGTTGCGCGAGGTCATTTTCGCGGGCCAGTCGTTCGGTAAGCGTGGCTTTCTCCACCCGCAAGCGCTCCAGCGCTGCGGCCAGCTCGGTCATGCGCCCTGGATCGGCGATGCCCAGGTCGGCCTCGCGCTGGACCACCTCCAGCTCCACCTGGAGCGCCTCCTGTTGGCGGATCACGGCCTCCAGGCGCGCTGGGGTTGCCGTCAGGGCCATGGCGACGCGAGAGCATGCGGTGTCCATCAGGCTCACGGCCTTGTCTGGCAACTGGCGTGCGGGAATGTAGCGGTGCGACAGGCTCACCGCTGCCACCACAGCCTCGTCAGCGATCCGAACCTTGTGATGCGCTTCCAGCTTGGCGGCCACGCCGCGCAGCATGTGCACGGCTTTGGGTTCGTCGGGCTCGTGGATGTGTACCAGCTGGAAGCGGCGTGTCAGCGCCGGGTCTTTCTCGATGTACTTCTTGTACTCTGCCCAGGTGGTGGCGCCAATCGTGCGCAGCACGCCACGGGCCAATGCTGGCTTGAGCAGGTTGGCAGCGTCGCCCGTGCCGGCCTGGCCGCCTGCGCCGATCAGGGTGTGCACTTCGTCGATGAACAGCACGATCGGGGTGGCGCTGGCCTGCACTTCGTCCAGCAGCGTGCGAAGCCGGTTCTCGAACTCGCCCTTCATGCTGGCGCCCGCCTGCAGCAGGCCGACGTCCATGGTGCGCAGCTGGACGCCGCGCAGCGGCGGTGGAACGTCGTCCGTGGCAATGCGCAACGCCAGGCCTTCCACCACGGCGGTCTTGCCGACACCGGCTTCTCCCACCAGGATGGGGTTGTTCTGCCGACGGCGCATGAGGATATCGATCATCTGGCGCACTTCTTCGTCGCGGCCTGTCACCGGATCGAGCTCACCTAGGCGCGCTCGCTCGGTCAGGTCAATGGTGTAGCGTTGCAAGGCGTCCTGCTTGCCCGTACCGAGCGGCGACGTCGCACTGCTGGCCTCGCCCGGAGCTCCCTGGAGACCCGAACCGTCGGCGGCCTGTAGTTGGGCTTCTGGCGACAACGGCAGCAGCTTGGGGAATGCGTCGCTCAGCGAAGGCTCTCCGAGCTTCTCGAACTCCTTGGAAATTGATCGCAGCTCATTGGCCAGCGTCCGAGTGCGCAGCATGCCGGAGAGCCAGTAGGCGCTGCGAATCTGCGACTCGTTGAACATTAGCGTGGCGTAGACCCAGCCTCGCTCGATGGATATCTCGATCTGGTCCGAGAAGTCGGAGATCGACGTGGCTCCCCGTGGTAGCCGGTCCAGACTACGCAGCATGTCGGCAGCAAGTTGCTCTGCATCGATCTCGAAGTGGCGACACAGCCTCATCAGGTCGGAGTCGTTCTCCTGCAGCAACTGGTGCAGCCAGTGGACCAGTTCGACATAGGGGTTGCCCCGCAGCTTGCAGAACACCGTAGCGCCCTCCAGCGATTTGAAAAGCAGCGGGTTGAGTTTTCCGAACAGGGCAAGGCGACTGATCTCTGACATGGTTATGGGGACGGGCGTAAAAAAAAATTCGGGGAAATGGAAAAGCGAAGCCGCGTCACGCGTCCGCAGGCATGGACGCGTGCGCTCTAACGGGTTGGCCACGGGTTTGCAGCCAGCTTTCCGGGTCCAGACGGAAGTCATCTGCGTCAGAGGTTGCAGGGCCATCGAGCATCCAACTGGTCCAGCCCAGGCGGGTTCCGCCGCCCAGTCGCGTGCCGGGGACTTCCTCACGCCGCAGCACGAGTTCGAAATCCCAGGCGTACTCGATACCCAGGTAGTTCCTCACCCAGTCCACGAGCGCCTTGAAATCTGAATGGCCTGGAAGAAAGCGCTCGTACTGCGCCAGTGTCATCGGGCCAATGCGCAGTCGGAACTTGCTTTGCGCATCGGGGACCCTGGAGCCCACCACCGTATCGACGCCCAACTGAGAGTTGCAGGGATGCCGCGAGAGACGGGTTTGTTGCGAGGGCTCAAGCTCGAGGTAGTGCAGACAGTATTCGTGCAGGGCGACGGGTACCCCAAAGTAGCTGGTGACGGCACGCTGCAGACCTTCTGGATTGCGGGTGATGCGCGTGAGGTGGCCAGCCATGTGGAGCTTGGCGTGGTCGTCCACCGCATCACGCTGCCGTGCTGATGGTTCACCGATACCAATGATGCTGGCCAGGTGGCGCCCGAACATCCCGTCACCGGGGCGGTCCAGAGACACCGTGGGCTGGGCATCGGCCCAGGCGCGGAAAAACAGCAGCAGCAGTCTATGATGGAAGATGTCGGAAAACCGGGCCAGCGTCGGGTCGTCGTATTGGCGCTGTCTCTCGCGGACGTACTCCGTCAAGTGGGTAGGCAGCGGTCCATTGGGACCATACAGGCCGAAGTTCCAAACCATCAACCGCTCCGGCTGGCCGGCAACGGCTGGCAGCACCTCTGCAATGGTGGCCGGTGCAAAGGCGAGAGAAGGGTCTTGGCCCAGGCGGATCGGCTCCGCTTGAGGGCGCGCAGCACGGCCCAAAGCCGGTAGATCCGGATGGCGGGCCTGCAGCCATCGCAACGCGAAGAACAGATCGAAGGCGTGTGGATCGCTGCGCAGTCGTTGCCACAGGTCGGCGCTGCCATCTTGCCGCTGCAACGGGTCTTCCCGGGTTGGAGGTGCTGCGCCGGTCATGTATTCGGCCTCTGGCCTGGGCGAGCGTCCCACTTGGCGAGTGGCCCTCGTTGCCGCGAGTGCAAAGACAGTTCTGTGAAGCTGTTGACACCCACATGGCGCGCGAAAAAGCGCTCAAGCACACAGGCCAGCGGCCAAGCGCTCACGCCAGCGAACGAAGATTCATCGACTGTGAGTGTGATCCCCACTCCCCGGCCGTATATCAGCTGGCGGTGTTGAGCAAGGCGTCTGGTGATGGGTTGAATACTGACTTCCTTCAGTCCGGCAACCTGGCCGGTGAGGGCATGGTTGCCCAAGGCGAGGTAGAGGTTCATCAGTTCGCGCAGCGTGGCTGCGCCTTCCTGCTCCGAGAGGTCGGTCATCGCCAGGTAGTTCAGCGACAGATGCGAGATCAATCTCCAGGTGATCTCGTTCTCTGCCACGCTGCCCATGGGTCGCGATGGTCCGGCGACGGTGCGTATGGCGCCGATGGGTGCCGAGTCGAGGGTGATGAAATCCCCCCCGGCTTGATTGATCGGCATCAGCAGAGGCAGATCGCGGTTTGTGCACAGGGTGCGTACCGAAAGCTGCTTGAGATCGTCTGAAAAAGGGGTTGCTCGTTGGTCCACCAGCGACAGGAAAACTTCGCTGCCCAGGTATTGGGTCCGGGGCCCGAAACGAACGGCGTGCTCCGAAAACAGCCGGGGCTCCCTCCGTACAGCGAAGTACGCTTGGTCGTCTGAGCGTATGCCGTGCACGGAGGCATACAAGGGAACGAACTCCCGGTCGTTCACCTGGCCCTCCTGGTGGCCGGTGACGCTGAGCACGTTGTACACCTCGAAGTCGCGTGGGCGGGTGCGTTCCATCACCACGTGGTACTCGTTGACACCGGCCGACACGTGGATGCGGTCCGCCATGCGCTCAAACAGGTTGATCGCGGGTGTGCAGTGCAACAGGAAATTTTGTCTATCCACCACCGGTTCGAGGTCTGGGGCTGCCTTGCGCAGCAGCAGCGTCATGGCCAGACGCCTCCCATGGATCACCTGTAGCGAACTCGCCAGACCTTGGATGGAGAAAAACCGGAAGCGCGGCGGAAAGGCGAAATACTCATGCAGCAGCCGGTGCCCCTGAAACGCCCGGTGCGAATAAGGCAGCAAGGACTGACTCTGTTCATACCCTTCGGCACGAAGGGCGTGGGCTGAGAGGTATCCGTGCACCCGGGTCGGGTCTTGTGCATCGTGCACCACGATGCCGAGGAGAGATTCGTGCAACAGCTCCTGCAGATGAGACGCCACAGCGTCAGATGCGTGGATGTATATATCCAGCCGATCCATCGGCAGTTGCGCGAAGTCGGTAGCCCCCTGGGTTTCGATTTCCAGGCGCAAATGCCCTGCCGGCTCATGCTGCAATCCGAAGCGGGATAGTGGGAGATCCAGAGGGGGCCCACCCAGAACTGCGCGGGACAGTGCAATGGGCCATAGAGTGACGTCGTGCCCAGTACGAAAATCGCACGGTACTTGGTCATCATGGGTCTTGCGTGAGCGCAGCATGCTGCCAGCGGGCAGGCAATAGCCGTCTGCCACGTTGCCCTCGGTATCGCTGGGAGACATCTGGACGACCACCATGGCGGGGGTGGGGGCCAGATAGTGGGGGCACACCATCTCGAGGATGCGTTGTGAAAGCCGTGGGAACTCGGCGTCCATCTTCATCTGCACCCGCGCGGTCAGGAAGCTGAACCCCTCCAGGAGACGTTCAACGTACGGGTCTGCCACATCCAGGTCTCGCAGCGCGAGCCGGCCGGCCACTTTTGGAAATGCGGCAGCAAACTCGGCCCCCAGCTCACGCAGGTAGGCCAGCTCTCGGTTGTAGTACTCCACCAGACGCGGATTCATCGGTGTGTTCTCAGGGTCAGCTTCTAAGGTCCGACAACACCACTTGACCGGTTTCCAGGTCCAGGCTCGTCTTGAGCAGCAGCTCCAGAGGGTAGGGCATGGACCAGAACTGGCATCGGATTTCGAATTGCAAAGTGTTGTGGTGGTTGAGTGAATCGAACGACGGGAGGAGAGTCACCGTCAGTGAGTCGGGCAGGACCCGGGGCTCAAACGCCAGGATCGCGCGGCTCACATTGGCTTCGACGTCTTTCCAGTCCAGATCGGAAAGCAGCTTGCCCGCCAGGGGATTCATCCCATAGTTCAGTGTGGATCCTTCAGCATGCGCAAGTCCGGAAAAGTCGATGTGTCCCGAGGCATTGCTTGCGTTGAGTAGCCAGCCAAGATCGCGCAGCAGCGCACCGCGCAGGCGCGACTCGGTGACATACACAGCATCGGCCTGTTCCGTCCGTTGGGTGGGCTCATGGTCGGTCAGGCGATCCAGCAGAGCCGGCTGCAGGCGATCCTTTTCGGTTCCAAAACCGCTCAGTCTTCTGGTCTGCATGACAGGAATACGTCAATCCAGGAAGGAGATAGTGCGCACATCGAGCAATGCGTGGTCTCCCTGGTCAGAGACCCACATTCGTTGCCCCCGGCCTGCCACATGCTCGTCCCCGATCTCTGCCCATTCCGTGCGTCGTGCCAGCCTCAGGCCGTCGTCATCGTGAGCCTGCAGCGGATAGCGCGTGGGTACCAGGCCTTTTAGCGTGCTGTCGTTGACCAGCACCAGCTCTGCGGGTTGCCACACAAGGTCTCGAAGGTCTGCGGGTTTTTCCATGGCGATGCTATGCACCGCTGAGAAGGGAACCCAGTAGTAGCAGCCGTTGGTGTGAAACTCCAGCACTGGCCCCAGCCTCGAGTCGGAATCGCTCAGCCATTCGAACGGTTCGCCATTGAGCTTTCCGGAGCGAGCCGGTGCCATGTCCAAGGCAAGGGATCGCAATTGCAGCGCAGCATTGGGAGTCCCTTCTGACTCTGCTTTGAGGGCGTCCACCATGTAACTCAGCCATGCAGGCGGTTCCCCCAGGATGTAAGGCGTGCGACGCCCCTCAAACACCTCGGTGCGCAGCAATTCGCAGCGCATGGCTTCCCGATAGGCATGTGCCATCGGAATGGCCTTGGGATCCAGCTGCGCACATACCTGCAACTGCGCCAGCGCCTTGTCCCAGTCGCCAAGTACCGCTAGCAACTGGAAATAGAAAGTGCGCAGCGAGGCCTTGGAGGGCTCAGCCCGGATCGCGTCTTTGACGCGATGGAGTTGAAGGTCCAACGGGCTTTGGGAGTCAAAGAGAATGGCAGTCACGTTGAGAGTTGATGTTGATCATTTTGGGTGCCGGCGTGCTAAATCGCCTTGACGGATGATCGATTGCGATGTCGGTCATCCGACGAAGGTGGGGCATGCACTGCGGCCCTTCCGAGTAGCGGTGCGCTTGGACTCAAATTCGTGAAAAGTACCTGCCTGCCTGCAAACGACGGCAGGTCAATCAGCGGAAGTTGGGTGAGGCGCCAGGTCGCGAAAACAGCGATGAAGTCACGCTAGCTTTTGTTAGCGTGTGCCTTCTTCCTGGCAGGACCGCTGCCGGTCAGTTGCCTGCTTCTTTGACAGAAGGCAGTTTGGACACAAGTCGCAGCGATACCGTCAGCCCTTCGAGCTGGTAGTGAGGGCGTAGGAAGAACTTGGAGGTGTAGTACCCCGGATTGCCTTCCACTTCATTCACCTCAACCTCAGCTGCGGCCAGTGGCTTTCGTGCCTTGGTCTCCTGGGAAGAGTTGGAAGGATCCCCATCGACGTAGTTCATGATCCAGTCGTTGAGCCAGCGCTCCATGTCGCTGCGCTCCTTGAACGAGCCGATCTTGTCGCGCACGATGCACTTGAGGTAGTGCGCGAAGCGGCAGCACGCGAACATGTAAGGCAGCCGTGCCGAGAGGTTGGCGTTCGCCGTGGCGTCGGCGTCGTAGTATTCGGCGGGTTTGTTCAGCGACTGCGCACCAATGAAGGCTGCAACGTCCGAGTTCTTGCGGTGTACCAACGGCATGAAGCCGTTCTTGGCAAGCTCCGCCTCCCGGCGGTCGCTGATTGCGATTTCGGTGGGGCACTTCATGTCCACGCCACCATCGTCTGTGGGAAATGTGTGTGCGGGCAGGTTCTCCACTGCGCCGCCGGATTCCACGCCGCGGATGGATGTACACCAGCCGTAGTATTTGAAAGAGCGGTTGATGTTTACCGCCATGGCATACGCCGAATTCGCCCAGCAGTACTTGCTGTGGTTGCCGCTGGAAGTTTCTTCTTCAAAGTCGAACTCGTCCACCGGATTGGTCTTGGCGCCGTAGGGAAGGCGGGCCAGGAAGCGTGGCATGGCGAGGCCGATGTACTTGGAGTCATCGGACTCGCGCAGGCTGCGCCAAGCGGCGTACTCGGTGTTGGTGAATATCTTGGTCAGGTCGCGAGGGTTGGCCAGTTCCTGCCATGAGTCCATCTGCATCAGCGCGGGAGATGCGCCGGAGATAAAGGGGCAGTGGGCTGCTGCCGCCACCTTGGCCATTTCCCCCAGCAGTTCGACATCCGGTGGGCTGTGGTCGAAGTGGTAGTCGCCCACCAGACATCCAAAGGGCTCTCCGCCGAACTGGCCGTACTCCTCCTCGTAAACCTTCTTGAAGATGGGGCTCTGATCCCAGCCCACGCCCTTGTAGCGTCGCATGTTGCGATGAAGCTCCTTTTTGGAGATGTTCATCACGCGGATCTTGAGCATCTCGTCCACCTCGGTGTTGGTCACCAGATGCTGTAAGCCGCGCCAGGCGCCTTCAAGCTTCTGGAACTCCGCATGGTGAATCACGAGGTTGACTTGTTCGGACAACTTTCGGTCGATCTCTGCAATGATGGCTTGCACGGTCTGGTACGCATCGTTGGAGATGGTGGCTACCGATGCGAGCGCCTGCTGTGCAAGCGTCTGTACGGCAGCTTCTACTGCGTCGCGTGCTTGGTCGGTTTTGGGCTTGAATTCTTTGTTCAGCAAGGCCGCAAAGTCGTGGCCTTCTAGCGACTGGGCGGTGGTTGATTCTGTGGTGGCTACTACTGCACTCATGGGTGATCTCCGTTGGCAGGGATGTCTCAGGCGGCGTCGTTTTGAGCTGGCGTCTCAGCGGCTTCTGCGGCGGGCTTGGCACTCGCAGCCAGTGACTTGAGCAGTGCAGGGTCCTGGAGTACCTTGCGGATCAGCTCTTCTGCTCCCTGCTTACCGTCCATGTACGAAAGCAGGTTATGGAGTTGGGTGCGAGCCTCCAGCAGTGTGTTGAGTGGGCCGATGTTGCGGGCCACCGCGGCAGGCGAGAAGTCATCCATGCTTTCAAACGTCAGATCCACGCTCAAATAGCCTTCACCAGTGAGTGTGTTGGGCACCAGGAAGGAAGCGCGAGGCTTGATGGATTTCATGCGGGCATCGAAGTTGTCGATGTCGATGTCCAGGAATTTGCGATCGGCGATTTCCGGTAAGTTTTCAAGCGGCTTTCCGGACAGGTCGGCCATCACGCCCATGACAAAGGGAATGTGCACCTTTTTCTCCGACCCATAGATTTCCACGTCGTACTCAATTTGCACGCGTGGCGCCCGGTTTCGTGCGATGAACTTCTGCCCGCTTTTTCCCACTTTGGTGATTGACATGTTTACCTCTCTCTCAAGTTGTCTGGTTCGATCAACCTTTGGCCGAGACCTCGTGGTTGCCGGTTCAAATGCTTACAAAGTTGTGTGAATTCGCTACGGTTTGTCGTGGCTGAAACGAGTCGTTCCTGGACGGTCTTTTTGCCGCACACAGCCCTTGGGGTGACCATGACGCGCATGCTTCGAAGAATCTCCACTGGGAGGTGGGAAAGTCCACAATTTCGTGGAGCCTGTATGCGTTGAACGGGGCTACTGTTTCTGTATTTCAGTATCCGATCTGCCTGCGTAGCGACTGTTACAGTTCGTAGTTCAAGAGGTCTGTTCAGGCTGGACTCCTGTGATTAACTCGATCTGCTGAAGGCTTTGTGGTGCGAGCTCGCGAAGGAGGTCGATGAAGCTCATGCCCATCAGTTTTGCGGATCGGCGAATCAGGAGCGAGGCGGGGTTGGTGGGCTCGGTGGATTCGAGGAACTCGGCGATCTTGACCAACTGTCTGATCGCATCCTCCCGGGTCTTGATCTCCTGGCCGACGGCTGGCGCGGCGGTGAGAACTACATCTGGTCCGTCGCCTGGTCCTTTGGAAACGGCAGCGGCTTGTTCTGACTTGGGCAGAAGGCTGTGGAGCAGCGCTACCAATGATTGAATGTTGCCCATGTCGGGCCGCTGGTGGTGGGGCAGCTTGTCGTCGCACAACCGCACTAGCTGTTCTAGCGCCTCTTTCGCTCGGGGGACCGCGACAAGCAGGGCGTGCCCTTGTTCCACGGCGTGAGCCATGCCCAGCCGCAGTTGGTCCATGGTGAGCTGTGCATTGGATTCCGCACGCTGTCCGCGCGCCAGCACTTCTGCGTCGCGTACTGTGAAGTGACCAAAATTGGAGGCGAGGAACTCCGTTTGCCTCAACTCGCGCAGCAGCCCGGTCACGTCGTTGAGCATGGCAACGGCGTTCATGCGCATGAAATAGTCGCCGTCTTCAGGCAGCGGGTGAATGTCGCCCCAGTACTTTGCCAGGAGGGCTCCCATTAACTCCAATCCGCGGGCTAGGCCGATGAGCCCTTCGGTATTTGTCCAGGATCTGCACAGCAGTCCGGCGATTCGCATGTCCTTGCTCTGCACTAGCAGTTGCAAGGCGTTGCTTTCCACAGATTGCCAGTCGGGATCTTCGGCGGGAATGATGGTGTCGCCGTACTGCTGCTCGACCTTTCCGCGGGCCAATTGCTCCAACGCCAGAAATTCCGCCGCATAGGTCATCTCGGGGCCGCACGGAGGCGCGGAGGGAGCTTCGTTCAGGAGTTCGTCGAGGTTTGTCATGGTGAAGGGGCCTTGATCCAGGGAAGGCGGGTTCCGTCAATGTTTGGAGAACAATTGAGCGAAGAGCCAGCGGTCGGCCTTGCCGTGATGCACCAGTTCCTGGGATTCCAGGCGATGGGTGGGAGATATCCACCACAGGCTTTGCTCGCCAAAGAGAGCCGTGTGCGCTCTCCATTCGCCTGCAGGCAGCGTGATGTTTTCAGCGAGATCGCTTGCTGTTGCTTGGTGAGCTTGCGAAGCCTCGTGGAGGTCCGACAGGATGTCTTGGATGAGAGATGGCTCGCGCTCGCTGGGCAGTGTGGTGCCGAAGGGGTTGGGCAACAGGCTGACACGTCGATCCAAGTCATCCACAGAAAGCGCGCGGCGTCGTGCCTCCACAATGGCAGAGCGCGCTCCCGCGAGGAATGCCTTGACCTGCAGGTCGTCTGCAAATGGGCAACCCGCATGCGGCGCCGTTGCCATCACGGTGAGTGGGTAATAGCGCCCGACACGGTCCACGCTGGGCGCGAGTGCGCCAATTACCGGTGAGCCCTGTGTGCTCAAAGAGGCAATGAAGAACCACAACGGGGCGCTCACGAAGGTATCCGACCAGCCTGCGCCGTCTGCCCGGCGCAGTTGTTCCATCCCCTCTCGCATCCACGCATCCCACTCGCTACTGAGGGCATGCGGCATACGCCTGCCCACGAAGTCACCCAGGCTTGGCAATTTGCCGTACCAGGCGACAGAAGAAGGCGCCAGCATGCTGCGGAGGTCGTTGCTCAAAGGTTGCTTGGGCATTCGAACTCTTCCATCGCCTTGAGGCGGAATGGATTGAACACACTGCTGGTAGTGACTTCAAACCGTACCCGGCGCCCATCTACGTTGAAGATCGCGGAGAACTTCTCCGGCGCATTGCCCGGAAGGAGCTGTGCGCGGTCAAATAGCCGATGTAGCGCCCATGGACCTTCCGTGACCAATCCCGAGTTTTCACCGTTGGTGCTCGTGATCTGCAGCCTTACCTGGCCTGTGCCCCGCGTGCCTGGCCAATTCATGGATTTAGGGATCTGCGGCCCGTGCTGGTAGCGAAGCACGTCTCCATCCACGTCCAAGACCATCTGCGAGATGGCCGCGTCCATCTCGATGGGCTTGATGTCCAGACGGATACCGGGTGCCTTGCCTCCAGCCCGAAAGTAGACATCGCGGATGGTGGCCGCTTTCTGGAAGGATGCCAGCGACGCAGATCCTCCGACCGGCGTTCCGTCCACACCCTGCTTGAAGGTCCAGGTGGAAGCGGATATGTCGACCATGGGCTGTAGCGTGCTGCGGAAAAAATCGTCCATGACGCCACCCATGGCGAACAGTTTGGCGAAATCATCAGCGGTGACGTCGCGTCCTGCGCTGCGTGTGAAGGGGTATCTGCCCAGCACGGCGCGGCGGCAGAAGTCCCCGATGGTCGCGTTCAGATTACCGCCAATGGTGCTGCGTACGTCCCGTCCGACCAGGGTGGATGTCGCTTCAGCCAGATCGGTGTACATCAGGTTGAGAGGCGGAGGGAGGCGCTTGGCTTCTGCACGCACCCTTTCAAGGGTCGACGACAGCGTCGGCGGGATGGTGCCACCCGATTTCACCTGCTGTCGCGCCGATGCGATCACGGCAGATGCCTCGTTGAGTACCTGCAGGCTCTGTGTCAGTGGCGAAGGGCCCGACCCGTTGCTGGTCGCGAGCCGGCGGTATTCGCGGAAGCGGAAGTCCACGATGTCGGCTTCGAGCGTTCCACTGGGCGTAAGGCCTCCCACGTTGACCTGCTTACCGGTCAGCCTGCTCAGCTGCCGCTGTTCCTCGCGAATGCGGTTCAGCTTATCTCCCAGCCAGCTGCTGGTGCTGGCGCCGCTGCTATCGGCATCTGCATCGGGGCGACGTGCAAGCGTCGTCTCCTTGGCGACGGCGCGGATGAACTGTTCCAGGCTCGAATTGGCAGATGAATACAGGCGAGCCTGCTCCCCTGCCTGGTCCAGTGATCCGATGCGGGTGGGGCGTACGTCGGCCAGATAGTCCTCCCATAGCTTGGCGTACTCCATCAGGTACAGGCGTTTCACCTCGTTGGCGACCTGACCGGTCAATACCTCCTGAGCGGTGCTGCGCTTGCCGTCCGCCTGCCCCAGCACCCAGCCTTCTTCCTTGGACAGCAGTGTTGTGACCTTGGGCAGCTCGTGCAGGAACACACCGTGGTATCCGTCATAGGTGAACAGTCCGGATATTCCCTGCGTCAGAGGCCGGCCGCTGCGGCGGCTGAACACCTGGGGTGCTTCGGGGCCGCTGGCCCGCACGACGCTGAAGTCTGCTGGGAGGCTATTGCCCGTGATCAGCAGTTGCTTCAAGCGGCTATATGCCCGCTGCGCTGGGGACATCTGTGCCAGGCGTTGGCGTACCTCCGCCACCAGTGCGGTGTCGACCGGGGTTGACGATATCACCACGCGTTCGTCCATGAGCCGGTCCAGATGGTGAGATAGGCGATCGCCCACGCCCGCCTGCAGCAGTTGCGGCGTCAGGCTGGCGTCCCATTCGTGCCGGATCCATGCCTTCACCGTTCGGGCGTCGAAGCGATCGGCGTCATGGATCACCAGATATGCCTTCAGCGCTTCGTAGCTGGCCTCGGGGTTGCTTGTCGAGGTTTGCTGCAACGAGCGGCGCAACTGCCGCACGATACCGGGCAGCCAGGCATCTTCCAGAAGGCGCAGGTAGGTGGTGTCTGCTGCTGTCTCTACTTTCGGGACCTGCAGCAGGCCCCAACGCCAACTCAGCGGTGGAGAGCCTGTGTAGCGCTCACTGACGGCGAGGGATTCCGCATGGTCCAGCATCGGCAATAGCGCCACCAGATTTTCCGGGTCGCCCGTTTTGGCCTCTTCGACCGCTTGTCGCAAGGTGCCCACACTGGTCTTTACTTCCTCCAGATACCCCAGGTTGTTCTGGTGACTGATGCCCCAGGCCAGCGCAGCACCACTCAGTGCCAGAGCCAAGCCGATGAGACCGCCAGCCTGCAGCAGTCGGAGCTGCCGCTCTTTCTTGGCGTTGCGGCCTGTCAACCCCGCTTCGTTGAACATCACCCCCTTGAAGAGGGTTTCGATGAAAAAACTCTTGCCTTGCTGCCCTGCTCCAGGCTTCAGCGGGGTGGCGATGGCGAACCGCCGCTTGAGTGCCGACAGAACACGGTCAAAGGGCATGCCCTCTTGCGTACCGCTGGTGAAATACACGCCACGGAACAGGGGCTTCTCTTTGAAGCGCGAGGATGAAAAAGCCTCCTGCAACGTTTGGTGCACCAGTTCGCGCAGGCCCACAAACTGCTGGGGCAGCCCGTAGATCAGTCCACGCCGGGCAAGATCCGGTTCCGCCAGCAGGCGATGGGGCAACAGGCGATTGATTTGTGCCACCAGCGCGTCGAACTCTGCAGTGAACTGGGCCGTAGGGTCATCGTTGGACGGCACATTCTCTCGGTATTGCTGGGTGAAGCCCCACACCTGGGCGCGCTCGTCGCGCGTCATCTGGCCGAAAAACTCGTTGAAGCCCGCCAGCAGGTCGGCCTTTGTGATCAGTACGTACACCGGGAACTTGATTGCCAGTTCATCGCACAACTCCCCGAGCCGCGCACCGATGGTCTTGGCGAGGCGCGCGCGCTCTGCTTCGGTACTGCTCAAGAGCTCTTGTACGCTGAGCGTCACGATGACGCCATTGATGGGCTGCCGACCGCGAAAGCGCTTCAGAAGCTGTAGAAAGCCCGACCAGGCGGCTTTGTCTTGCACGACATCGCTGTCGTGCGTCGTGTACCGGCCGGCGGTATCCAGCAGCACGGCCTGGTCTGTGAACCACCAGTCGCAGTTGCGTGTGCCGCCCACGCCTCGGATTGAGCCCTTACCGAACTGTTCGGCCAGTGGAAAGTCGAGCCCCGAGTTGGCCAGTGCCGTGGTCTTGCCCGATCCTGGAGAGCCGATGATCAGGTACCAGGGCAGCTGGTACACGTAGCGCTTGGTGAAGCGGCCTAACAGGCCGCTTTCGTTAGTGCCAAAGCGAGTCTTGGAAAGAACCTCTACGGCCTCCTTGAAGCGCCCCTCCAGTTCAGTCACCTCCTCTTGACCAGGTGCAAGTTCTTGGGGGGTATCACGGCCAGCAGTGATCCGTGCGATCTGCCCCATGAGCTTGTCGTTCATGCGTTTGGCACGCCACCAGTGAAAGAGTAGCTTGATCACCCAGATGGTGAATAGCGCGGCGATGAGGGCCCAGCGGACGTTTTCTCTTTCCAGTGGCTGATACGGCTTGATGTAAACCAAAGGGCCGATGAACCAGATCACCAGACTCAGCAATACCAAACCGATGAAGGCCAGAGTAAAACGATTGAACAGCAACGCTGCCATATGTCTCAGCATGCTCATTTCTTGATGCTTTCAGTCCGCGGGGCATTACCGCTGAGCTGCAATTCCTTGTCACGTACCTGCGGTGCGACCAGCAGAACGATTTCTACGCGTCGGTTTCTCGCCTTGCCTTCGCTTGTGGTGTTGGGCGCCACAGGATCCGCTTCTCCGCGGCCTTCAGCCTGCACGCGCTGACTGTCCCGAACCGTGCTCAGCAGCATGTCAGAGACGGAACGAGCTCGGTCTTGGGAGAGGTGCCAGTTGGATGGGTACCTGGCCGTGCGAATGGGCGAGTTGTCGGTGTAGCCGTTCACGACCACCTTACCGGGCACTTCGTTCAAGGCGGTGGCAATGCGCTGAACCACCTGCACATAGCGAGGTTTGACCACGTTGGAGCCCAGTTCGAACAAGCCGTCGCCGCGCAGGATGATGGTGCTGCGGTCCGCCTGGTCAATGACCTCGACCAGACCTTCGCGGATTTCAGGTTCGAGGAATTGGCGCAGCCTGGGCTTGTCCACGCTCGCCATGGCCGCGATGGCTCTGGGGAATCGGATAGCGTTGATGGAGGTGAACAGCGCATCAGACTGCGCTGCGAGTCGGTAGCTGAACCAGAGGAAGAGGGCGAACGCGAGCAGCAGCGCGAGTGCTGTAGCTACCCACAGCGGCACCATGGTCCACGGAGGCGCCGCCTTGCGTTCCTCGCCTTTCCAGTGAAGCGATAGTGCGCCGCTGCGATCGCCACGTGTACTCTCGATCAGAGCCAACAGCCGCGCCTTGAGCGTTTCCAGCTGGCTTCGCCCGTTCTCGATCACGCGATAACGTCCTTCAAAACCGAGCATGAGACAGAAGTACATCAGCTCGATCAGGTCGATGTGTTGGTGGGGTGTCTGAACCAGCTTGGCCAGCAGCTGGAAGAACTTCTCGCCCCCCCAGGTTTCGTTGTGCAACGCAACCAGAAGGCTGAACTTGGGCCAAACGCCAGAGCCGCCCCAAGGCGTTTGCGCCGCAGCCTCGTCCACCACGGTGCACAGGCAGTACCTTGCCCCGATAACAGTCTCGATCGGAACGCCTGCGACGCCCGCGCTGCGCTCGAATTCGCGGATGTTCGCAAGTAGCAGGCGCTGGAAGCCTTCAGGGTCCGCGTTGGAGGCCATCGCCCGGATCTGCGGCACGAGATTTAGCAGTACGTTCGCGGATGCCACCAGTGGATTACCACCGCTGACCACATCGGGCAGGTTGGTGCGTGACATGTTCTGGGCGCCTGCTCCAGGTATGGATATTTCAGGCGTTCCGAGTGCGCCATGCTCGGTATGGTCACTGGCGCTGAACGCGAAAACGTTGTCCGTGATTGGGATCGACATGGGTTGTTCTTATCTGCGGATCGCCCAGAATTCCAACTCCAGCTCCGGGAACTCGCCCGAGACATGCATGGCTAGGCCCCCTGAGCTGTTGAGCTGGCGCCACAGGTCGTGTGTGGTGTCAACCTCAAAATAGGAGTACCCCGCGTGATAGGGGATTTCGCGTGGAGCCACGGACAGCGATCGCAGGGTGACGCCCGGCAGGTGGAGGTTGACGAGGTCCCGGATCTTCTCGACAGGCCCCAGCTTCGTCTGGGTGGGAAAGTGGGTGCGCAGGAATTCCACCGTGGTCTGGGCGTGTACTGCCAACACGAAATCGCAGGTGGTCAGCAGCTCGGTGGACGGGATGAGGGCTACACGAACGCCGTATTGCCGCTCCTGCAGCTCGATCTGGATAGCGTTTTGCTCAAGCACCGACGAAAGGCCGCGGCGCAGTTCCAGCATCAAGGGCGGAAAGCAGCTGCGCAGGTCGTCGTGGTCATAAGCCGGCAGTGGCGCGGGGCGTCGTTGCTCGCGGGTGAAGGTGGACAGCTCGCCCGCCATTTTCAGGAGGTCATCGAAGAGGCGCTCAGGGTGAATGCTGCGAATCCTTACCCAATGTTCTACCGCGGGCTCCCATCGGTTGATGAATTGCAGCATCAGGAAGTCACCCACCTCGCCGACACCGCCGCGCCCTGGCTGGATCAGCCGCTCCTCCAGCGCGACGCCCCGCTGGCGCAACAGGCCGTGAAGTTCTCGGCAAAACGCGAATAGTGCGGAGGTTTCAGAGTTGTTGACGACAGTCGGGATGAAGGTTTTGTCCAGCAACGCTGCTCCATCCGCCTTGCGTTCCACCACGTGGGTCACGGGCAGAGATACCCAACCGTCGGAAAGATCGTGTGATGTGCGCAGGCTGAACCGGGCGATACCCAACTGCACCTCCGCCGGCTGCGCGCCAACGTCGTTAATGTCTGCCACTTCCAGCACCTGCGCTTGGTAACGCGTCATGCCTGCGTCGTCGTCGGCAAGGGTTACTTCTGCGCCGCTACGCCGCCGCAGCGGGAGTGACAGATGGATCAGCGTGTCTTTGGTGTTCTTCCCCACATCAAACGGTGGTGGGGCATCGTCCACATCCGGGATCCTGAACGGCGTGCCGTCAGGTAGCACACCTTGCGCAGAGATCAGTGCAACCTTGCCGAGGGCCAGCATCTGGGTGTCCAGGGTCAGCTCTGAAAACCCCCAGTAGAAAGGCTGGGCGGAAAGACTGCGCCCTTGGATCAGAAAGTCCAGGTGTCGCTCTTGTTGTTGAAAGTGCTGAGGGCGCAGGAACATCCCTTCCGCCCACACCACCTTGCGTTGCCAAACCATGGTTCTACCTTGAAGTGATTTGATGTTGAACCCGTACGGCGTCGCGCGAGACCGTGACCAGGTAGTGAACGGGTTTGAGCCGCTGTGTTTCTCCAAGGCCCCACCAGCGGCGGCGCATTTCCACCGAGTTCGGGGCATCGACATGTGCACGCCAGGTGCTGCGCTCGAGGTCGCGATAGCTGGCGAAGAAACCGAAGGCACGCACGTCGGGGTTGCCTTTGCGTTCGATGACGCGGCGCTCACCCGGTGCAATCAGGATCTCTTCTCGCCGCACGAAGTCGCCGCCGAGCTGGCTTTCGTCCTTGTCCAACAGGTCGAAGAAGCTGGAGCGTTCGAAGGTGACGGGAGTGCGCAATTCGTAGATGCGCAGCAGTACGGGCTTGGGCATGCCGTCCACGTCAGGGTTCAGGCTGCGCTCGGCGATGATCTCGATGACGGCTGGCGGCACCCCGGTGGGCGCCTCGCTGGGGCGATTGAGTGTGTTCACCACGCCGCATCCGGACAGAGGCAGCGCTGCCATTGACAGCCAGTGGGTGGTCTTCAGGATCGTTCGCCTTGATACGGCTTTCTTGGTCATCTGCATGGCGGCATCCTCCCGTTCAGTGGGCAGTTCGATTCAGTTCAGTTGACTGTCTGGTTTGCGGATACCCACACGGCCAGCGCGCTGAGGTTGTCCTGATGGGGACGGTCTTTGGAGCGAACGGCTTCCGCCATGTCCTGTAGCCAGACGTGGGGCCGCTCTGCGGCCCGCAGCGCTTGTTCCATCGCGGACTCGTGTAGGTTTTCCCAAAGTCCGTCGGAGCACAGCAGAAAGGCGTCACCCTCTGTCAGCTCCACGGATTCAGGCAGCACGGTGGGCGGTACCTGCGACTCGGCACCCACTGCACCGGCCAGGACACTGCGATTGGGCAGCGACCTGGGATCGCCGTTGGCATACAAGCCAGCGTGCAAAAGCTGCTGCACAACGCTGTGGTCTTCGGTCATGCGGTGAACCCGGCCTTCCCGGAACCAGTAAAGGCGCGAGTCGCCCCAATGCGCCCACAGCGCGCGGCCGGTGACCGGATCTATGCACAGCAGGACCACGGTGGCGCTCATGTGCATCCGCGAAACGGAGGTGGGCTGTTCTTCAGATACTGTATGTTCGGCGCGAAAGATGAGCGATGCCAGGCTGGCTGGCGCAAACATAGGGTTCTCGCGGTAACCTCCGAGTACGGCGTCCACCGTCAGGCGCGCGGCCAGCGCACCGTTTCCATGGCCTCCAGCTCCATCCGCCAGGGTGCAGCAAAAGCCTCTCGATCCCAGATCTATCATGCCTAGGTAATCTTCGTTGGAGGCACGGCCGCCTTTGTCGGTGATGGCCGATACCGACAGCCGCAGGCGGTGCGACTCTCCTGCGATATGTGCGATCACGAATGCTCCTCGGCAGACTGTGCGGCGGCTTCGTATGCGTTCACAAAGGTTTTCCCGGAGAACGCCATGAGGTCGTCTTCTGCATGGCGACGCACCGAGTCATATTGCTGCTGGAAGTCGTCCCACAAGGCGGCTTTGCGATGCACTCTGGATATTTTGGTTAGCAGGCTAGACGCTACCGCAGCGTTCTTCTCTAGCTCTGCTGGGCTGAGGCTTGCCACGGCTTCTGAGTAGGCGGCTCGTATGCCGGCCATCAATGCGATCTGGTGTACCGCCAGGTCTTTGTACGCTTCCTTCATTGCGGGTACCGGCTTCATGAATCCCGGAAACGTCTGTCCAATGAGCTGCAGCATCACACCGTCTGCCGTCGGCAGGAACTTGAGGGGGTTGTTGGCCCCGGAGGCAATGATCGTGACGTCCGCTCGGAATTCACGTTTGATTTCCGAGCGCGCGGAGAGGAGGTCGATAGAGCCTTGTACCGCTACCCGCAGTGCTTCGCCGAAAGCGCGCATGAAATCCGGCGTGATGGTGACGTGTGCTTTGCCTTGCTCTATCCCCGCGCCTTGGAGAAAAGCAGCGGCGAGTGCATCCGATGAAGCTACCGTTGTCTGCACCGTTACGTGGGCGTCAGCGGCGGTCGGTGTCGGCGCAGGGGGTGACGCGGGCTGCGTGGCGTGCGTGGGGATCGCGTTCTCCCATAGGTGCGGCGGCTGGATATCAGCGATCTTCAGCAAGTCCTCCTCCCGCAGTGCCTGCGCAGCGTCTCCGCCGTCGAACAGAGCCAAGTCCAGCCCTTGCATGGCGTGAAGTCCTGCCTCTACAACAGACTCAATGGGCGGCGCAGCCACCGGAGTTGCCTCGGTGTTGAGGCGGTTGGTGGCGGGGAGCCCATGGGTGACCGCATCTGGCAGCGCTGTCGCATGGCGCCGTTGGGCATCGCGGGGCATGTTGAACAACTGGGCCAAATCCGAGCCGCGGGACATGCCATGGTCTTCTGGCTCCACATACATCGACTCCCCGGGCTCACGAAAGAGCTTCAGCGGGTTCAGTTCGATGGCTGGATCCAACTGCTTGGGCAGCCCGGTATGCGCAGCATTGTCCATTTCGCCCGCGAAATGCCCCGTTTTGGGCAAGGCCTGGAGCAGACCATCGTTCTTGAGTTGAACCACTTCAGCCAAGCTCTTGGCGGCAAGATTCCCGCTCCAGGGGTCACGCTGGAGGGCTTGCTCCCTGGGATCAACTGCGAATGGGTTGAAGTCGTCGGGAATGAGCATCGCTCGATGCGCTGTCGGCGGTGCCTGTGTGGGTCTGGCTGTAGCGGCAGAAATATCGAAAGGGTGGGGTGGGGCGTGTTCCGTCGGAATGTCTGCATGCAGCCCGTCCGTAACAGGGGCGGCAGAGGCCGATTGCGCCACTGTCAGTGCCGCGGCGGGCCCTGGCCCGGTCGCGGACCGTTCAGGGACGAGCGCTGCCGCAGAGCGGGCCTCGACCCGTCCAAGCATTGCGAAGGGGCTGGCCTCCGCATCGTGCTGCGATGGTGCTTCGGGCAGGGACGAGAGCAAGAGGCTTGACAGGTGTGCATCTCCTCCGACGATGTCTGGTATGTCTGCCCAGGGGTTGGGCAGGGAGGCGAGCCCGATCGCCGAGGTTGCGGCATTGGCGCTCGGTGTGGATGTACCCGGCTGTGTGTCACTGCCGGCTGCCGATGTGGCCTCCGAGATGCCTTCTGTGAACGCGCGGGAGACCTTCGCCTGGGTAGCCTGCGCATCCTGGTGTTGCCCTGGAATGACTGCGCGCAGTTGATATGGACCAATGCCTATGCTTGTGCCGGGTACAAGCGGTACCTCTTGCCCGGACAGCACCTCCAGCCCGTTTACGCGCACTGAGCGGCGTTCGCACAGATTGGCGATATAGGCTCGGTCGGAGTCAAGGCGGACCATGGCATGCACGCGCGCGACCATCGCGTCGTCATCAGGCAATACCAGCTTGTTTTGCCCTGCACGACCTACGGTCCCGCCTGCCATCCCAAAGATGGCGGACCAATAGCGGCAGACCGGGCTACCCGCTTCGTGTGTGACCACCAGTTCTATCTTGTCCATTGCGTATTTGCGCGTGCGTTGTCTGGAGGAGCGTCAAGATGTCTTGCGGGTGTTGCGCTTGGAACGCGCAGCATTGCGGGCATTGATGAATTCACGGCCCCAGACCGGGTGGCCCTTTTCTGCCTCGGTGAGTTGGAACGTGGGGTCCTGCTCGAGGGCGAGTTCGAACTGCTGTCGGCAGGGGCGCGGCCGCCCTGCGGCGCAGTGGCTGAAGGCCATGAACTTGCGGGCCTTGATTTGCAATGTCAGCGGTAGCTCGGGGGCGTCGGCAAGAGGTGTGAGCTTGACGATGGCTTCATCGAACTGCCCTTCTGCGTACGCGTTCAATGCTTCGGTCAGCTGTGCCTCTTTCTGCGCGCGCGGATCCACCGGTGCGACGGGCTCGGGAGCTGGTGGCGGTGGTGGCGGTGCTTCCACCTGTGGCTCGGGTGGCTTTGGCGCTGTTTCGCAAGCGGCCAGGAGAAGGCTGGCGCAGGCGACGATCAAGGCGCTCCAGTAACGGTTTCGCATGGATTTATCTCGCGTCAAAGTCATGGGTGATCGTGATCGGTTGATCTGGCTCGACCTTGAGCGTTTTGCGCACGGTATCGAAGCCGGGGTTGCTGAATTCAATGTTGTGTGAGCCTGGGGGGAGCTTGAGTTCTGTGAGCGGAGGAGTCACGCCCACTCGCTTTCCATTGAGAGTCACATGGGCCCACGGTGAAACGCGCAGCTGAATGTTGTTCTCGGAGCGGATGGGCCTCCGCGAACCCAGTGCCATTGGGGACGTCGGGTCGAACGATGGTGTGGGATAGCCTGCAACGGCCAACAGCGGCGTGATGGCTGTGATCACAGTGCTGTTGAGCGAAAAGGTAAGAGCGTTGCCATTCCCTGGGGAAGATCCTTGACTGTTGCTGAAACTTGCCAAGGACCGGCCGCACTTTGCGCCGCGCTGGCTGTATGCCTTCGTATAGGCATCCCGCCACGGCGTGTTCTGCAGCTCGTACGCTTCGAGCGTGAACGAAGGGCGCGCGTCGAAAGCTGCGTTGAATGCGGTGTCGCACCGGGCCCATTCCCGATTGGTGCAATAAATGAACGCAAGGTATTTATAGGCAGTAGATCGCTCGTGCCCATCTGTCAGACCTGCAAACAGTGAAGCCTGTAGTGCTTTTTCTGCCAGCTCCAGCTTTCGCGTCTCGTAGAGCGATATGCCCTGTCCCAGATATTGACGTCCAGCCGAAGAAACCGAGTTCCCCGCTTCAGGTGTGCTTGGTTCGTTGCAATCCACCGAGGCGATTGCAGTGCTGAGACCCAGGCACAGGCAACAGGCTCCCCATCGCAGTAAAGCGTTTATTGGCATATCGACAGCAGGCGCTCGCGGACGTGAATTATTCGAACTGGTGACTGATCACCACCGGCTCGCCTTTTTTGACCTGGACTGTCTTGGTGACTGGCGCTGCGGCCGGATTGCTCACGTCAATGCGATGCAAGCCTTCAGGAAGCTCGATGGAAGTCAGTGGTGGCGTGGTTCCCAAAGAGTTGCCGTTCACCGAGATCCGGCCCCATGGGCTTACGCGCAGAACAACACGCCCTACTTCTCCCGCTGTCTTTGGCGGAGTCTTGGCTGCTACTACCGAATCTGCAACGGCAGGATCTCCTTTGGGCGCAGGCGGTGGCGTCGTCGCTGCCACTGCCACGGCCTTTGGGGCCGTTGTTGCAGGCGGCTCTGACGCTGAGGGCGCAGAGGTCGCGGCAACGACAGGCTGGGTGGGTGCTGACGCTAAGGCAGGTGGCTGCGGACTGACAACCGGTTCTAGAAATTCCAGACGATTGATGAGGGCCATCGCTTCGCTGCGATGCTTGCCCTTCGGGTAGGCGCTCAGGTACGAGTCCAGCATGGCTACAGAGCCCGCAGCTTGTGCTTCTTTCCAATGTTGGTCTTCCAGATTCAGTGCTATCTCTTCTGCGGACTGGTGCGCGGCCACGTCGTGCTTGGTCAACCAAAGAACCAACGCAGTGGCTACGAACAGCGCGAGGGCCGCAATCGTCCATCGCAGCGTCAAAGCGCGTGTGCGCGTGTGTCGCAGATCGCTGCTGATCTCCGCATTTTGGCGTTCTCGAGCGTCCGGCTTCGCGGGCAGTTGGGGTGTTGCTGTGGCGTTGCTAGTTGATGCAGCAGACGATGTCTGCGGGGCAAACTTCAGTATGTCGATGTCGCTGGCGACGACTGTTGCTTGCGGAAGTGTCTGGTTCGCATGGGTGTCCATCGCGGTAACGGGCTCGCGCTGAGCGGGTTCTGCCGAATGGTTTAACGGCAATGATGCGTTGGCCTCGGTAATTACGCCAGTGGGTTTCAACGACTCATGCAGGCCCGTGTTGTCCGAGGCTGCGAGCGTTGGATGGGGGAGCGAAGAGGTAACCACCTGCGCACCTGGTAAGACATCGTGCCAGGGCGCATGCATGGGCATGGTGAACGTTGTGATGCCGAGCAGATCCTTGAGTGCAGCAATCGTCTGTGGTCGCTCCTGAGGTTTCACCGCCAATGCATGACCCACTCCACGCAGAAACTGGGATGAGTATCCTGGGTAGTCAGCGGGCGATAAAGCTGCCACCGGATCGTTGATCATTCTGGCGACCGATGTTGCTGGTGGCTTCCCGGTGATCGCTAGGTAGAGCATCGCGCCAATTTGGTAGATGTCGGTCCATGCTCCCTGTGGCATGGCGCCGTCATCTACGTACTGTTCAATGGGAGCGAAGCCTGGCTTCAACACCATCGTCAGGGCCTGCGTCATGTCACCGATGATTCGCCGAGCGGCCCCAAAATCGAGCAGCACAGGCATCCCTGAGTTTTGCAGGAATACGTTATCGGGAGCGATATCGCGGTGGTAGCAATCGGCTGCATGCAGCATCTCGACGACATCGAGGATGGGGCCTACGATCGCGGCCAGCATGCGTTGATTCATGCGTTCTTTTTGGGCATTCAAAAATGCTCGGAACGTCTGCCCTTCGTAATGGCGCATGACCATGTAGGCCGTGCCGTTCAGTTCGAAAAATCGGTACACATGTACCAGAGCTGGATGCGAGAACTTGGCCAGCAGTCGGGCTTCGTTGATGAAGCTTCGCAGCCCGGCATCGAATGCCCCACGATGCTGCGAACGGACGTGGATTTCGTTGGATGATTTACGCCCCGCCAACGTGGCGGGCATGTATTCCTTGATGGCAACAATCCTGTCAAGGCTCACATCGCGGGCGCGATACACAATGCCAAAACCACCTTCTCCAATGACGTCCAACAGCCGGTATTCACCGATATGGACGCCCGGCGCGAGGCAGTTTGCCGAACCTCCTGCGGTCTCAATCATCACGTGGCTCCCTGTGTATTCATCGCCTCATCGGCTTTTCCCAAGCGGTCAGTAGATCTTCAGTGCTACTGCAATCGGAGCTGACCCTGCCTGCTCTTGCAATGTGCTGACTTGTCTCGCTGTGTATGCCATTTACGTTGTCGCAGCTTGACCGCTGCAACTTGTCGGACTACTGCGCCCCTGAGGTATGGAAGACTGTTTCAACGCCCTCAATCGTTTTCGATGGACGGGGAAGGCTCTGGCATCTTTGTTTCTTCGCCAAGCCACTAGAGTCAATCATTGGCACAACCCTTCGCAGTCATGTTCGCCTCCTGAAGAGCACTCATCGCCAAGTTGCTTGTAGTGCGTTTGTGGCGGGCGAGTCTAACGTGGACAAATTGCAAAAAACGTCACAAAACCACGACTTCAGATGCCGCGAAACACACTGTTGCTAATGTTGCTGAGAGCCGCTGAATTGCTGTGACTTGATACCCCTCCGGGCGCTTGGCGTCCGTATCATCCGCCCGCCAACAAGCTTGCGAGGGAGGGGAATTCAAGCAAGCGAAGCTCCATATGCACAAACAAACACACGTTTCCAAGGTGAGCGTAGTGGTGGCGTATGGCACAGTATTTCCGCATGTCTCGCATGCCGGCTGTGAGCTTCGTACCTCTCCTTCAGTCGTGAATTCTGTGGGGGCGCAACGCTGCCTCTGCGGAAATTGAGAGCGTGCGTGTGCCGTTCAAGCAACGGCGCCTGCAACGCATTTTTGAACCAAGGAGAGGTACCCGAATGACAGTTGCGATTTTTATGAAGGTGGAAGGTGCGAGCGGTGAATCGAAAGACGCAGCGCACAAGGATTGGACGGATGTCGAGTCGTTTACCTGGGGTGTGACCCAGCCGCACTCTATGGCCTCTGGTGGTGGTGCCGGTGCCGGTAAGGCTGACTTTCAAAACCTGAATGTTGTCGCCAACATCGACAAGTGCTATCCCGCTGTGCTCAAGCATTGCGCCACGGGCAAGCATTTGGGTCAGGTGGAAATTTCGATGTGCAAGGCCGGTGGCACGCAGATTGAATTCGGCAAGATCACCCTGACGGACGTGATGGTTACCAACGTGACCGTCAGCGGTACAAGTTCTGGCGACACCGTGGTTGTGAACTACGCGTTCCAGGCTGCCAAGATCAAGACGGAGTACTCCGAACAGACCAACCAAGGTGGCAAGGGCGCTACCAGCCAGATGGGCTTCAGCATCAAGGAAAACAAGGAAGCCTGATTGCCTGGCCTTCGGTTGCGCTCACCCTGCGTGCGCAACCAGGAGTCGCGTCCGTGGGCGCGGCTCCTTTTTGTGTCCACCCTTTGTCGTTGACCGGCGACATTGCCTGGGCGGATTGCAGTAACTCAGACGTTCGTTCCACCTTCTCTCATGACCCGTCGCGTCACTATCCAAACTCCTCTGGGCGAGCAACTGCAATTTCGCAAGCTGGAAGGGACTGAAGCGCTGAGCGATTTGTTTTCGCTAGAAGTCGATCTGGTCAGTCCAAGCAAAAACATTGACCCAAAGGCGCTGCTAGGAAAAGCTGCGTCAGTGGTGGTGGAGACGGAGGGGTTGGGCAAGCGATATCTCAGCGGACTCGTCACGCACTTCGGTATGCGGGGGCAGGATCATCGCTGGGCGTCCTATCGCATGCGTCTGCGGCCTTGGCTTTGGGTCACCACGCGCAAAACCGATTTCAAGATTTTCCAGCACATGACCGTGCCGGACATCATCATGGAAGTACTCGGGAAGTACGGCTTCCCCATTGAAAAAAAGCTCACTCGCTCGTACCGAACCTGGGAGTACTGCACTCAATACGGTGAGAGCGACTACAACTTCGTGGCGCGCTTGTTGGAGCACGAAGGCGCCTACTTTTACTTCACTCACAGTTCCGGGAGTCACACGCTGGTGCTGGCCGACGACATCACAGGCTCGCACAGTCCGTTGCCTGGTGGTCACGTCGTACCTTTTCATCCGCCTGGCAAGGCCGCCATCGCGGACAAGGAACATTTTTACGCCTGGGAGCTTGTCCAGGAGGTGCAGCCGGGACGGCACTACAACGATGATTACGATTTCAAAAAGCCACGTGCCGATCTCTCGAACATGCGTCAGAACCCACCGGGGCATGAGCATGACAAGTACGAAATTTATGAGTGGCCAGGCGGCTACACTGAGTTCCCGGATGGCGAGACTTACGCCAAGATTCGTCTGCAGGAGCACCTGGCAAAGCATAGCCGGGTGCTAGGCCGTGGCAACAAGCGCAACCTTGCCACGGGTTACACCATCAACCTGGAAAACTATCCGCGCGACGACCAGAACCGCCAATACCTGATCGTCAGCACGCACTACCAGTTTGAAGAGAATCCCGAGGTCAGCAGCAGCCGGGTGGGTGGAGCGACTGCAACCAAGAATCCGCACGAGGCGGGTTCCATTCAGCAGTTTGAAATTCAGGCACAGCCCACCAGCATTGAGTTTCGTCCCAAGCGCAACACACCCAAGCCGCGGGCGCTCGGCCCGCAAACGGCGGTAGTCGTTGGACCTCCTGGCGAGGAAATCTGGACCGACAAGTTTGGGCGTGTGAAGGTCCAGTTTCATTGGGATCGCATCGGCGCGATGGACGAAAAATCCAGCTGCTGGGTACGTGTTTCGACCAGTTGGGCAGGACCGCAGTTTGGCGCGGTTTTCATTCCCCGGGTCGGTATGGAAGTCATCATCGATCATCTCAACGGTGACCCTGACTACCCCATCCTCACGGGTTGCGTCTACAACGCGCTCAACATGCCGCCCTGGGCGCTCCCTGCCAACGCGACGCAGAGCGGCATCCTCACCAGGTCTAGCAAAGGTGGAGCCGCAGGGGATGGTATGAAGAATGGCCCCGGCGACGCCAATGCCCTGCGGTTTGAGGACAAGGCGGGCGAAGAGCAGCTGTGGATACACGCTCAGAAGGACCAGCTGACCGAAGTTGAAAACGACGAAGCAAAGTGGGTGGGCAGAGACCGGGAGAAGACCATTGACCGGGACGAGACCAACACCATTCACCGCGACCGCACCGAGACGGTGGACCGCAACGAAAAGATCACCATCCACGGCTGGCGCACGGAAGAAGTTGATGGCGACGAAACCATCACGATTCACAGCAATCGATCGGAGCGGGTGGACCATGACGAAAGAATCAGCATCGGGGACAACCGTAAAGAAGCGGTGGGCAAGAACGAGACCGTCAAGATCGGCCTCACCAGACAACACACCATTGGCATCATGTCTATGCTCAATGTCGGGCTGGTCCGCATCATGAATGTCGGTGTTGCCTACAGCCAGAACATCGGGATGGTGATGTCCACCATCGTGGGCATGACCCAGACTACCAAGGTCGGCCAGAGCCAAAAGACTACGGTGGGCAAGGACTATGTGCTGGAGGTGGGGGGTGGCGGCGGAGGGAGTGGTGGCTCTGCAGCTGCAAGTGCTGGCGTGGATCACATCGTGGCTCCTTCAGGCGGCGGCTCCGGTGATGGTGGTGGCGGAGATGCTCCCAGCTGCATCAAGATCGACGCCAGCCAGATCTTCATGGAATCCAAGAAGATTCATCTCAACGCCAAGGACGAGATCCTGCTCACTGTCGGCAGCAGCACCATCAAGCTCACCCCCAGCCAGATCGAAGTGCTTTCTCCGCTCGACAAGCTGAACTGCTAGATGGGAACTTTGGGGGGAGTTTGGCGGCGCAGGCGCTGCCAGCCTTGCGGCGCTTCAGGCGGCGCGCGCATCTGGACAACAACATATTCAATCGAGGGAAACATCATGGGCAAGAACGCTGCCAGGCGAGGAGACCTGACGGAATCTGGAGGTCCGATCATCCAGGGCTCCAACACGGTCCTGATCGGCTCCCAAGGCGGCGTAGCGTGCTCCACCTGCCCCGGTGGCAAAACCATTGGCAGCCCCGTCAACCCCACCCTGGGCGCCAAGGTCCTGCTCGGCCCCGAAGACCTGGACTTCGCACTGCCCGGCCCCATACCCCTGGTCTGGCAACGCCAGTACAGCAGCTACGTCAATTCCGAACAGGGCCCACAGTGCGGTCTTCTGGGATGGTGTTGGCACCTGCCACACGAACTGCGCCTTCAGCTCCAACCCACTCAAACCCTTCTGCACGACGCCGGTGGCCGCGTCATCACCTTTGACGAAGCCCTGCGCGCAGGCCAGACCCTGCAAGGCGACAGCGAAGCCCTCCTGCTGCTGCGCGGCGGTGATGCTGAGGCTTACAACGGCGCGACCTCTGCCAGCCTGGCCCAGGAGCTCCTGCCCTGGATGCACCAGCAGCGCTGGGCCCACATCCCCGCCCTCGCCCGATTGGATGCCGGCTACGTCCTGGCCGCCACGCAGACGGGCCGCACAGCCTGGCTCTTCAAGGCCCAGACCAACGGAGACTGCCACCTCGTTGGCCTGATGGATGCCTTCGGCCGCACCCAGCAATACCACCATGATGAACACGGGCGGCTGGCTGCCATCACCGACGGCGCAGGCCGCCGCTACGCCCTGCTGTACAACCGCGAGAGCGGGCCAGCGGAGCACGCGAGCAACGTTCAACCCACCGGTGCTGGCCCCATCGATACCGGGCTGCGCTTGATGGGCGTGGACTGCGTTCACAACCCTCACGACGGCAGCCCCGCCCACCCCGTGCCCCTGGTGCGCTACCACTACAGCCCCCAAGGCGACCTCATTGCCGTGCATGCCCGCGACGGCCAACGCACGCGCCAGTTCCGCTACGACAGCCAGCACCGCATGGTCGCCCACCGCGTACGCAGCGGCCCGGAACACAGCTATGTCTATGAAGGCGACCACCCCGGCGCCCGCGTCATCGAACACCACAACGAAGAAGGCCTGAGCTACCACTTCAGCTACCAGGACGCGGCGCCCCAAGACCCCAAGGCCGCCAGTTGCACAACCGTGCGCGACAGCCTGGGGCGCACCACTGCGTACCACCACGAAGGCTGCGGCGGGCTCAAGCGCATTACGCGCCAGATCAACCCCGACGGCAGCGAAGAGCACTTCCAGTACGACGGCGCAGGCCGGCGCATCGCCGCCACCGACCCGCTGGGCCGCACCATCCACTGGCGGTACGACGGCCAAGGTAACCTGCTGGGCGTGCAAGGCCCCGACGGCCGCAGCAGCCAGCAACGCTGGGGTTTGCCGGGTACAGCGCAAGACGGTCTGCTGCTGCAAAGCGCCAGTGCCAGCGGCATCCAAACCCACTACGCCTATGACGAATGGGGCCGCCTGACCGAGGCCACCGTCCTCGCAGGCGAACTAGCCAGCACCACACGGCTGCAATACCAGGAAGGCGCCCTACACACACTGCCCCCGGCCAACCGCGCTTGGGCCGACCAACCACAGGCCGTCGTCGATCCCCGAGGGGGACGCAAGACCTTGGGCTATAACGCCTGCGGCCAGCCCACCCGCTATACCGACTGCAGCGGCCACACCACCCGCTGGCAGTACGACGCCTGGGGTGAACTCATCGAAGAAACCGATGCCCTGGGCCATCACACCCGCCACCAGCGCGACACCGTGGGACGGCTGCTGCAAACCCAGCAGGCCGACGGTAGCTTGGTGCAATACTGCTGGGGCGACAACGGTCAGGTCCAAGCCATCACCCTGGGTGCCGTAGCTCACCGAACCAGCGACACCGGCTTGGCACCGGTCACCACCACCGTGACCTACGAGCACGACCTCTGGGGCCGCATCATCGCCCAGACCCAGGCTGGCGCCAGCCTGCAACTGCGCTACGACAGTGCAGGCCGCGTCACGGAACTCATCAACGAGAACCACGCCACTACCCGCTTCACCTACGACACCCAGGACCGCTTGATCCAGGAAGTGGGCTTCGATGGCCGTAGCCAGGCTTACCGCTACGACGCCGCAGGCCAACTGATCGAAAAGACCGACAGCCAAGACAGCAGCTTGGCCGCTGCGACCGAAGGCATGGGTACCGTGCGCAGCCGCTTCCACTACGACAACGCCGGGCGCCTGACCTACCGTATCACCGCCAAAGCAGGTGCGGCCTGCGAGGTGGACATCTCCCCTGTCAACGCCGAGGCCCCAGACAACGACCTTCAAATCCACCAGTTCAGCTACAGCGACAGTGGCGAACTCCTGAGCACCGAGGGCTGGGAACTGGGCACAGAGGCGACCACCGCGCTGGTCAACGACTGGTTGCAACTGAGTACTGAACAACTGCGTACCGTGCTCAACCAGCAGCACGACACGCAAGCCCTTGCCAATAGCCCCTGGCTGCAAAGCCTGCAAGTCCGATACGTGCAGCCCAGCAGCCGCGTAGATCTGCAACGTGACGCGCTCGGCCGCACCACCGGCGAAGTGCAAACGCTCTACTGCGTACCCGAGGCGGACACCAGCGGCGCTCACAAACTGGCCCTTGCTACCGAATTCGAACATCGCATCCACCACCGCCTGGGCGCACTGGGCGAGCGCCAAACCAGTGAATTGCAAGGCATCGGCCAACTGGACTGGCTGACCTACGGCTCAGGCCACGTGCACGGCGTGCTGCTCAACCAAACCCCCCTGCTGGCCCTGGAGCGCGACAAGCTGCACCGCGAAGTGGGTCGCAGCCTGTACCTGCCGCAAAACGGCGCAGCGCACGAACACGCACCGGCCATCATCACCCAGACCCGCCAGATGGACCCTCTGGGCCGCCTGCTGCACCAACGCTGGCAAGGACTGCCAGGACACGCCAGCGCACCCCAAAGTGCAGCCCCGCTCATAGGCGGCCTGCAGCAGCGCCGCTACACCTACGACAGCCTGGGCCAGCTCATCGGCATCCAAACCCCCACCGAAGCCAACGCATACCAATACGACAACTGCCAGCGCTTGATCAACCAGATGCAGGCCAGCGCTCAAGGGGAACACCACCACCGCTGGCGCCTGGACCCGGCAGGCAACCGCCTGCCCGCCAAAGCGGCGTTCCAGCACCTGGGCGCAAAGACCGCAGTCAGCGCTGACTGGAGCGCCCAGGTCCAACAAAACCTGCACGACCCGCAGTTCAACCTGCTGCAGCCTGACCAAAACCCGGACACCTCCGCGGGCCAGAACATAGAGCGCTGGCGAGACAACCGCATAGGATGGAGCCAGAACGCAGACAACCAAGGCGCAACCCACTACCGCTACGACAGCTGGGGCAACCGCACGCAGGCCCTGCACAGCGACGGCAGCATTACCGAGCTGCACTACGACAGCCTGCACCAGTTGCGGCAAGCCGTGCAACGCAACCCCCAAGTGCAAGAACTAAGCCGCACCACTTACCGCTACGACACATTCGGGCGTCGGGTGAGCAAGACACACCGAAAAACAGGCGAGCAAGGCCAGATCACTCACTTCGGCTGGGACGGGGACCGGCTGGTGCACACGGAAACCGCAGAGCAGATTCATCACACGGTGTACGAGCCTGGCAGCTTTGTGCCGCTGCTGCAGGTGCAGAGAAGCAAAGAGAACGCGGGGCAGACCGACCCCGTCAAGACCTTGCTGGGGCTGGGAAGCAATGACGCCAGCAACGCACTGCAGCGAGAACTACCCCGCGAGGAACGAGAACTCCTTCACCAAGCCTTGAAGGAGGCCCTGCGGCCTAGCTACCAACTCTCAGGGCTACTGCCGCAGGAATTGCAGGCGCAGGTGCGGGAATCGATCCAGGCGCTCAAGGATGCACAAGCGCAAACGCAAGAAGAACACCCGCTGACGATCCGGCACGTGCTCACGGATCACCTGGGTACACCTATTGCGTTGGTCAATGCGAACGGAGAACAACTAGGGCAAGTGGCCTGGGTGGCTAGGTACACAGCTTGGGGCGAAATTGCGGACGAATACAACCCCGATCAAATCCACCAACCGATTCGCTTCCAGGGACAGCAGTTCGATGAGGAAACGAACCTTCACTACAACCGGTTCAGGTATTACGACCCGAGGGTGGGACAGTACATCACGCAGGATCCTATTGGGCTAGCTGGGGGATTGAACTTATTTCTCTATGCGTCTGTCAGTCCATTGCAACTCATTGATCCAAAAGGGCTCGATCTGGTTAGTAATGGAACTGGGAATGCTTTGGTTTACACAGATATTTCAAATGGGCAAACGATAATGCTTGATGCTAACGGTCGAACACTCATGGAAATGGAAACACGCAATCAAGTCACCAGCACCGCCAAGAGTGGGGCTGCGGGGGCTTACAGTGGAAAGTTTACTCAATGTGAATATCCAAAATCAAGCAAGGCATTTGGCGTTGCCAAATGGAGAACAACTGATGACAGAGGTAGATGGATCCACGGCGGCGGATCTGGTTTGAAAGATCCCTTCGCAGATCGTCAAGGTTGGAATCCAACCTTGGGGTGTACGCGGGCTCAGAACGAGGATGTGAAAGCTCTGTGCGAAAGATCCGAGCAATTCAAAAATGACAACCCGGAAAGATCCATCGACTACATAAGAAACGGGGAGCTTGAAAACGGAGGAAAAACAAATGCCAGAAATCAGTAAAAAAATCTGTGAAATTCTTTCTTTGTGGTGTCTGCTGACACTTCTTGCACTCGCCCCAAATCTCGCTTTGTCCGCCTGCAACTTGCCTGTGCCTGATATGGGTGGAGCAGATGTTTCCTCTCCTAATTACACGGGATACTTGAAAAGCATTGGGGTGGGGTGGATTGTTGTCAAAGACTACAAAAGCCAAAATGTGAAGCGTATTAGTACTTCTGAGCTCAGCGAGGCATATTCTGCTTTTGGGGGTGATGAGAAGTTTGTTAACTTAAAAAGTGGCATTGCAGTGCGCGTTTGGTTCAAGGATTGTTTTTCAAGCCCAAAGCCCTCGGCGAGTTACGTTGAGTTTTTTTCCAACAACCCTCTTGATCAACCTCCTAGCAGCTATTTTTACAAGTATTAATTTATTTGGATGCCTATCGTCCAATGCGTAGGATTTTTATTTTTATGCGATGAGCGCTGCCAAAAGCGAGAAAGCGATAGCGCAGAACTACATGCACACAACAATCCGTGAGTAAATTATGTAGTCCTGTTCCTCAGCAGCCATCGCCGCGTAGACTCCTCACCCATCGGCATGGTCACCACAAACCCCTGGATCAAATCACACCCCAGTCCCGCCAGCAGGTCGATTTGCGCCTGTGTTTCCACCCCTTCCGCCACCGTCTTGAGCTGCAGGCTGCGGGCCATCTGGATGATGGCGGTGACGATGGCGACGTCGTCGGCGCTGCCGGGGGTGTCGGTGACAAATGACCGGTCGATCTTGAGCTTGTCGATGGGGTAGCGCTTCAGATATGCCAGGGAGGAGTACCCGGTGCCGAAGTCATCGATGGAGATGCCGACGCCCAATGCCTTGACGGCGTGCAGGGTGTTCAGGGTCTGGCCAGTCTGGTGCATGAGCACGGACTCGGTCAGTTCGATCTCCAGGTATTGCGGTGCCAGCCCTGTTTCCTGGAGGACGGCCGCGATTTCAGCGGCCACATCGCGCTGGCGGAATTCGAGGGCCGAGAGGTTGACTGCCACGGGCACCTTGGCCAGGCCCTGGTCCTGCCAGGCTTTGAGCTGGCGGCAGGCTTCGCGCATCACCCAGCGGCCGATGGGCGTGATGAGGCCCCGTGACTCCGAGAACGTGATGAACTCGTCGGGCCCCACCAGCCCCCGCTCGGGGTGGCGCCATCGCACCAGCGCTTCCAGGCCTTGCAGCGAACCGTCGGCCAGGCAAATTTGCGGCTGGTAGTGCAGCACGAAGTCGTTGCGTGCAATGGCGTCGCGCAGCAGGCGCTCCTGGTGCAGCACATCGAGGGCACTGGCCTCCATGCTGGTGGCGTAGAACTGGCGGTTGCCGCGCCCGCTGTCCTTGGCATGCTGCATGGCCGCATCGGCGCAGCGCAGCAGCATGTCGGCGCTGCCACCGTGGTCCGGGTACAGGCTGATGCCGATGGACGGGGAGATGGTGAGCGGCAGCTGATCGACCGTGAAAACGCCGTGCATGGACTCCAGCAGCTTGTCGGCCACCATGGCCGCGTCATCGGGCGTCTGCACGTCGGTCAGCACCACCACAAACTCGTCGCCGCCGATGCGCGCGACCACGTCGGCATCGCGCACACCCTGGCGCAGTCGCTCGGCGACGTTGCACAGCAGCTGGTCGCCCGCATGGTGGCCGAGCGAGTCGTTCACGGTCTTGAAATGGTCCAGGTTCATGAACAGCACCGCCACACGGCCATGCCGCCGGCGAGCCAGCGACAGCACCTGCGACAGCTGCTCCATCAGGAAGTGCCGGTTGGGCAATTGTGTGAGGGGGTCGTGCAGTGCGATGAAGGCTTCGCGCTCCTGCGCCTGTTTGCGGGCCGTGATGTCGCGCACCACCACGATGCGGTAGTCGGCATGGTGCAGGGGCATGGTCTTGCCGACGACCTCGACGGGGATGGGATGCCCATCCTTGTGGCGGATGGTGACTTCGTACGGATCCTCCCGTCCGCTGCGGGTGTATTCCAGCGCGGTAGCGCGCCACTCGGGGCTGATGAAGTTGAAGATCGACAGGCCCAGCACTTCGTGCAGTGCAAATCCCGTCAAGCGGTACAGTGCCTCGTTGCCGTCGGTGATGATGCCGTCGCGATGGAACACGATGGCTTCGTCCGTGGCCTCGGTGAACTTGCGCATGCGTTCTTCGCTCTGGCGTACCTCGCGCTCGGCGCGCCAACGCTCGGTGATGTCGGTGATCAGCACAAAGGAGCCGAGCTGCAGCCCCGCGTTGCCAAAATGCGGGATCAGGTTGACCTCGATCATCCGCACCTCGCCGTTGGGCAGGGTTTGCTCGCGCGTGTATTTCACGCGCTCACCGTGTGAGCAGCGCTCCACGTACGGCTGGATGGCCTGCCAGGCCTTGTCGCCAATCGCCTCCTGCACGGTCAGGCCCAGGATGGATTCTGTGCTGTGGCCGTTGTAGGCGGCGTAGCCCTGGTTGGCGAACTGGCAGCGCAGTCCCGGCAGGTCGTAATAAGCCATCAGGGCCGGGACCGAGTCGGCGATCAGGCGCAGCAGCGAGTCGCTGGAACCCCCTTGACCTGGCGTGTTGGCTGCGTTGGATGAGTCTGGCATGGACCGCTCGGTACGTATCTGTTTGTTATAGCCGATACACCTGACGGGGGCGTAAGGTAGTCGCCCGGATACCCCGCACCGGATAATCGGCCCATGACCTCCAAAGAAAACCAAGCCCGCGCTGATTTCAGCGCGCTGGCCCTGAGCCCCGCCATGCTGGCCAACCTGCAGCAGCTGGGCTACACCACGATGACGCCCATTCAGGCGGCCAGCCTGCCACCCGCCTTGCTGGGCAAGGACCTGATCGCCCAGGCCAGCACCGGCAGCGGCAAGACCGCCGCGTTTGCGCTGGCCCTGCTGGCCAACCTCAACCCCCGCCGCTTTGCGGTACAGGCCCTGGTGCTGTGCCCTACACGCGAGCTGGCCGACCAGGTGACCACTGAAATCCGCCGCCTGGCGCGCGCCGAAGAAAACATCAAGGTCGTGACCCTGTGCGGCGGTGTGCCGCTGCGCGGCCAGATGCTGAGCCTGGAGCACGGCGCGCACATCGTGGTGGGCACGCCCGGCCGGGTGATGGACCACCTGGAGCGCCAGCACCTGACGCTGGAGGCGCTCAACACCCTGGTGCTCGACGAGGCTGACCGCATGCTCGACATGGGCTTCTTCGACGACATCGTCGTGGTGGCCAAGCAGTGTCCCAAAGAGCGCCAGACCCTGCTGTTCTCGGCCACCTACCCCGAGGGCATCGCCAAGCTGAGCGCCCAGTTCATGAAGTCGCCCGAGCAGATCACCGTGCAGGCGCAGCATGCCGAGGGCAAGATCGAGCAGCGCTGGTACGAGGTGAAGAACAGCGAGCGCCTGCATGCCGTGTCGCTGCTGCTCAACCACTTCCGGCCCGATTCGTCCATCGCGTTCTGCAACACCAAGCAGCAGTGCCGCGACCTGGTGGCCGTGCTGCAGGCCCAGGGCTTCAGCGCGCTGGCGCTGTTTGGCGAGCTGGAGCAGCGCGAGCGCGACCAGGTGCTGGTGCAGTTTGCCAACAAGAGCTGCTCGGTGCTGGTGGCCACCGACGTGGCAGCGCGCGGGCTGGACATTGCCAACCTGGCCGCCGTGATCAACGTGGACGTGACGCCCGACCCCGAGGTGCACATCCACCGCATCGGCCGCACGGGCCGGGGCGATGCCGAAGGGCTGGCGCTGAACCTGGCCAGCCTGGACGAGATGGGCAGCGTGGGCAAGATCGAACAACTGCAGGGCCGAGAGTCGCGCTGGTTCCCTGTGGCCGACCTGACACCGACCGGCAACGGCCCGCTGGTGCCGCCCATGGTCACCATCCAGATCATCGGTGGCCGCAAGGAGAAGATCCGTGCGGGCGACGTGCTGGGCGCGCTGACCGGTGAGATGGGCTACACCCGAGAGCAGATCGGCAAGATCAACGTGAACGACTTCTCCACCTATGTGGCGGTGGACCGTGCCATCGGCGCCCAAGCTGCCCAGCGCCTGAACCAGGGCCGGGTGAAGGGCAAGACCGTGAAGGCCCGCCTGGTGACGGGAACCCAGGACTTTGAGTAAAAAGCGCCGGATGCGCTAGTCAATCATGCACCAATAGCTATCAACTTGATAGTGGATGCGCGTCCTGCACTGGCGGCATCAGCGCCGTGCTGCGGCAGCCTCCAGCATCCGCACCATCTCTCCAAAGCCCCGCTGGCGCGCCAGCTGCAGGGGCGTGTTGCCCTGCCGGTCGGTCAGTGCCTGGCTAGCCCCCGCCTGTAGCAAGGCTTGCAGTGTGGCCTGGTGGCGCGGGCCGCCGTTGCCCAGCACGATGGACTCGATGAGCGCCGTCCAGTGCAGGTTGTTCACATGGTCCAGCGGCGCCCCGGCGGCGATCAACTGACGCACCACGCCGTCGTGCCCCAGGTGGGCGGCGGCGATCAGGGCCGTGCCGTCATAGCGGCTGGTCACCTGTTTGGTGCTGGCGCCCAGCTGCAGCAGCACGCGCAGCGTGGCCTCGTCGTCCGCCACGGCGGCGATGGTCACGGCGTCGTAGCGGTCGTTCTCCAGCGCATTCAGGTCGGCCCCAGCCTGGGCGAGGGCGCGGATGGCATCGGCCTGCCGGGCAAAGGTGGCCACATGCAGCGGCGTGCGGCCGTAGCCATCGCGGGCATTCACGTCGGCCCGCGCTGCGATCAGTTGGGTGAGCCTGGGCACATCGCCCCGCGCCGCAGCGGCATGCAGGCCCTGGTAGGCTGCTGTTTCGGCCGCCGTGGGTGGCACCTGGGCCTGGGCCGGGGTGGCACAGGCCAGGGCGGCGGCCAGGGCGAAAACAAGATTCCACGGCTTCATGGGGGCCTCCGTTGAATGCTCAGTTGCCTGTGGTGGGGCTGGCTTACTTCAGCAAGTCCTGCACCTTGGCAATGCCCGCCACCGCGCACTGCTCGTCCAGGTGGCCGCCGGGTGCACCGCCCACGCCCACAGCGCCGATCACCTCGTTGCCCACCTTCACCGGCACGCCGCCGCCCAGCAGCAGGTAGCCGGGGATGTTCACCAGGTTGGCCGCAGCGGGGTTCTTCTGCGCGCCTTCCATCATGGCCAGCGTGGTGTTCTTGGCCGATGCCGAGGTGTAGGCCTTGAGGCGGCTGGCTTCCAGCGTGTGGGGGCCGGCGTTGTCGGCGCGCTGCACAGCGCGCACGGTGCCTGCGCGGTCCACCACGGTGGCCGTGACGGCGTAGCCGTTGGCGGTGCAGGTGGCCACGGTTTGCGCGGCGATCTGCGTGGCCAGGTCCAGCGACATGTTCTTTTCGGTGCGCACGCCTTCGGCGCTGGCGGCGGTGGCGATCAGGGACAGGGTGAGGGCGGCGACGGTGGCAAGGCGGTTTTGCATGGTGTTCTCCGGTGTTTCTGGGTCGGTGCCACCCGTTGTGGCGCCGTGGGAGAACTGTAGAAATGGCCGCCGTTTTCGGCCATTCGGGCGGCTACGCGCGGGCCTCCGTAGAACTACGGAAAGCCCGCCAAAAGGTAGCTCACGCGGCCGCGTCCACCAGCGCCGCGTAGCGCCGAATCAGCTGCGCCAGCGACTCGGCCCCCAGCTTGGCAAACAGGTGGGCGCGGTGTGTTTCCACCGTGCGGGGCGAGAGTTCGAGCGCCCGGCCGATTTCCTTGTTGGTCAGACCCTCCACGATCAGTCCCAGCACCTCGCGCTCGCGGGCCGAGAGCTGCGCAAAACGCTCGCGCGCCTGCTGGTCGGCCTGGTGGCGTTCGCGCGAGCGCACATGCTGGCGCACGGCGTTTTGCAGGACTTCGATCAGCACTTCGTCGTCCACCGGTTTTTCCAGAAACTCGGCCGCGCCAGTTTTGAAGGCGCGGCGGCACATCTCCACCGTGCCGTGGCCGGTGAGCAGGATCACGGGCTGGTCCACGCCCTGCGCCAGCAGCTGCTCCAGCACCGTGAGGCCGCTGATGCCCGGCATGCGCACATCCAGCACGATGGCGCCGATGCTGGCGCGGTCAAACCCGGCCATGAACGACTGCGGGTCGGCCCAGGTCTGCACGCGCAGGCCCACGGTGCTGATGAGCAGGGAGAGGCCCTCGCGCACGGCAGCATCGTCGTCCACCAGGTGGATCAGGGGCGAGAGGGAGGGGGCGTTATCGGTCATCGGTGGGTGGTGCGACGTTGAGGGTCAGCACAAACTCTGCCCCCCGTTGGGCGGCGGATGGGGGCGTGGCTTCGGGCGCCAGGCTCAGATGCGCGCCCATGGCCTGCGCCAGGCTCTCGCACAGCGTGAGGCCCAGGCCCAGGCCGCCGTTGCGTGTGGTGTAGAAGGGCTCGAACAGGTGCTGGCGTGCTTCGGGCGGGATGCCGGGGCCGTCGTCGCGCACCGACAGCGCCACCTGTCCGGCACCAGCCTGCGCCATTGCAAGGTGCAGCTGGCGTTCAGCGGGGGGCACTTGCTCCAGCGCCTGCAACGCGTTCATCAGCAGGTTGTGGATGATCTGTTGCAGGGCCACGGGTTCGGCCAGCACCGGGGGCAGGTCTGCTGCGGCCAACACCTCGGGCACCACGCCGCGCTGTGCCAGCTCGGGCTCCAGCAGGTGCAGCACGTCCTGCACGGCGGTGGGCAGTGCCAGGGGCTGGGCCTGACCGGCCAGGTCGGGCCGCTCCACCAGGCGGCGCAGGCGGCCCACCACGGTGGATGCGCGGCGCGCCTGCTCCACGGCGCGGGCCATGGCGGTCTGTGCGGTGTCGAGGTCGGGTGGGTCGTCGGCCAGCAGGCGCTGGGCGGCCTGGGTGCTGGACAGCAGGGCGGTCAGCGGCTGGTTCAGTTCGTGGGCCATGCCAGCGGCCAATTCGCCCAATGTGTTCAGCCGCGCCACCTGGCCCAGGCGCAGCAGCTCTTCGGCCCGCTGGCGCGCCACGCGCTGGCGCCACAGTGCGCGGCCTGCGGCCCACAGCGCTGCGGTCAGCAGGCACCAGCCCAACATGCGCCACCAGGGCAGTTCGTGCATGCCCACGGTGCGGCGGGCCACCACGTCCAGCGGCTGGCTGGCGGCGGCCAGCAGTTTGTGAAAGTCGTAGGTGTGGATGCCGCTGCCCTGGTCGGCCTGGCCGGGCTGCACCACAAAGGCCGTGCCGCCATGCTCCAGCGTCACGCGCACCGGGCTGGCGGCCATGTCCATGGGCCACTCGTCAGTGGGGATGGTGGTGCGCAGGTCGATGTGCAGCGCATAGCTGGCTGGCGTGCCCGCCAGCACCAGGTAGTAACGGCCTGCGGGTAGGTTCAGGCCTGCCGTAGCGGCGTGGCCGGTGCGCCGTGAGGTGGCCTCGGCTGCTGTCAGCTCGGCCTGCAGTGCGGGCGGCCAGTCGCTGTGGGCCGAGCGCTGCAGCACCGCCAGAATCTGCGGATACACCGACGTGAGGCGGGGCAGGGGCGATGCCGCGTTGTGCAGGTCATCCACCGCAGCGGCTGGCTGCAGCAGCGCCAGCGTGGCCATGATGGCGTCGTGCTGCACCACGCGCTGGCTCAGCAGCCGATGCACGATGCGCGCGTCGGTCTCAAACGCCGCGTGCAGTTGCTGCAGGCGGTCCACCACCAGCCAGCCGCAACCGATGCAGGCCACCGCCACCCACAACAGCAGGCTGGGCAGGTGCAGGGCGTGTCGGGGCAGAAGGCGGCGCCAGGCGGGGAGCATGCGCGGATTCTGGCATGGGGGCATGCTGGGGCCTGCTATTAAACGGTGCTCAGATCCTGAACAGGTTCTTAAGGTGGCTCTGGTGTAATTTCAGACTCGCCTGTTTCCGTTCCTTCGCCCACCCGCCATGTCAGCATCTTCTCCCGCATCCCACCCCTGGCTTTCACCCCGCAACCTGCTGTGGGCCTCGGTGGCCGTGGCGGTGGTCACCATTGCGCTCAAGACGCTGGCCTGGGTGGTCACGGGCTCGGTGGGTCTGTTGTCTGACGCGATGGAGTCGTTTGTGAATCTGGCCAGCGCCATGTTTGCGCTGGCCATGGTGACGGTGGCGGCACGGCCAGCCGATGACGACCACCCCTACGGCCACCACAAGGCCGAATACTTTTCCTCGGGCTTTGAGGGCATCCTCATCATGGGCGTGTCGGCAGGCATCCTGTGGGCAGCCGGGCACCGCTTGTTTGACCCACAGCCCATCGAGCAGGTGGGCTGGGGCCTGGGACTGTCGGTGCTCAGCTCGGCCCTGAACGGGCTGCTGGCCTGGGTGATGTTCCGCTCGGCGCGCGAGCACCGCTCCATCGCGCTGGAGGCCGATGCACGCCACCTGGTCACCGACGTGTGGACCTCGGCCGGTGTGCTGGTGGGCATTGCGGGCGCGGCCCTGACCGGGTGGCTGTGGCTGGATGCGGTGGCAGCCATCGCCGTGGCGCTAAATATCCTGAAAGAGGGCGTGGAGCTGGTGTGGCGGTCGTCCCAGGGCCTAATGGATTCGGCGGTGGAGCCCGAGGTTCAGTCCACCATCGACACCACGCTGCAGCAGTTTGTGGCCGCCCAGGCGCCGGGCGCTGTGCGGTTCGACCATGTCTCCACCCGCCGCGCGGGCCAGCGCCAGTTTGTGGACATGCACCTGCACATGCCCGCCGACTGGACCCTGCGCCACGCCGCCGAGCTGCGCGGCCAGGTCGAGCGCGCGCTGATGACCGCCGTGCCCGGCCTGCGTGCCACCATCGAGCTGCTGCCTACCGACGTGGAGGCGCATTTCGACGACCCCCGTGACGATGTGAAGGATGCCGTGAAGTGATCAGCGTATTGCAACGTGTGCGTGAAGCGCGTGTGGATGTGGACGGGCAGACCGTGGGCGCCATCGGCGCGGGACTGCTGGTGCTGGTGTGTGCGGAGCGTGGAGACACCGAGGCTGAAGCCGACAGGCTGCTGGCCAAGATCCTCAAGCTGCGCATCTTTTCGGACGCCGCAGGCAAGATGAACCAGAGCGTGCTGGACATCGGTGGCGGCCTGCTGCTGGTCAGCCAGTTCACGCTGGCGGCAGACACCACCGGCGGCAACCGCCCCAGCTTCACCCGGGCTGCGGCACCCGATGAAGGGCAGCGGCTGTACGACTACCTGGTGGCCCAGGCCCGCAAGATCCATCCCGTGGTGTCCACCGGTCAGTTTGCAGCCGACATGCAGGTGCACCTGGTCAACGATGGGCCGGTGACGATTCCGCTGCGGATGCCGCCTGCAGTTCAATAAAATTGATAGCAGCTGACGATTGATAGATAGGCACTAGAGGCTATCTGGGTTCTGATGCTTGCGAAGAAACCAGTGACGAAACAGGCAAAAACCGAAACGCCACTGACGCCAGCGCCAGCCAGGCCGCAATCGCCAGCATGACGGCCGTGTGGGCATCCCATCCCAGGCGTTGGGCGCCTGTGGCCACGATGCCGGTGAACCACTGCATTAGCGCCACGCCCAGGAACATTGCCATCGTGTAGGCCGATAGGGCCCGGCCGGTGAGTGCGGGTGGGTACGAGGCGCGCACGTCGGCGTACTGCAGCACGCCGTAGCCCGACAGCAGCCCCATCAGCAGGATCAGCAGCACGCTGGCGGCAGGGTGCACCCGCAAAAATGCCAGCAGCGCGAACAGCCCGGCCATCAGCAGCGAGGCGTTGCCAATCCATCGCCGGCGGCGGCCAATGCCCGGGTCCAGCCGGCCCGCCAGACCGGGTGCAAACAGCGCAATCAACGACAGACCCAGCGCGACGTTGCCGCTGTCCACCAGCGTGAGGTGGTAGCGGTCCATCAGCAACGGCGCCAGCCACAGGCCCCGCAGCGACAAAAACGCGGCGTAGCCCGACATGCCCAGCAGCAGGATGCCCCAGGTGTGCGGCACCGTGAGCAGCTGGCCAAAGCCGAGCAGCGCCTGGCCCCAGGTTTCGCGCTGCGCCGGGGGCGGTACCAGCGGGGCAGGCTCGTGCACCCGCAGCCAGATCAGCAGCCACGACAGCGCGCTGAGCACCGCCAGCACGGCATAGCCTGTGCGCCAGCCGCCACCGTGCTGTACCAGCCAGGCCAGCGGCGTACCGGTGAATAGCAGGCCCAGACCGCCAACTCCCATCGCCACGCCCGACAGGTAGGCAAACCGGTCGGCAGGGAAGTGCCGAGCAATGAACAGCGTGCAGGCCAGGAACGCGGGCGAGCAGCCCACGCCGATCATCAACTGGCCCACCATCAGCCACGCATAGCCGGGCGCTGCCGCCGACAGCGCGGCCCCGCCAATCGCCAGCGGGAACGCGGTCAGCACCGTGCGCCGCAGGCCCCACAGGTCAAGCCCCACGCCCATCAGCAACTGGGCCACACCGAACGACAGGCCGAACAGCCCGGCAAAGGCCCCCAGCGACCCGGGCGAAAGCCCGAACTCTGCCGTCAGCCCCTGGGCCAGGATGGCAGTGGTGGTTCGAAACGCCTGGCTCAGCGCGAACCCGCTGAGCAGCGTGAGCAGCATGGCCCACAGCACGCGGGGCGGCGGGCGGCTGCTGCCTGCCATTGGTGCTGGTGTGGGTGCCGGTACCGCCGCAGGCGTGGACCTTGGCGTTGGCGGCGAGGCCAAGGGGCTGCTGCTCACTGCCGCCAGAAGAACACCGCCGCCATCACCAGCCCGGTAGCCACGATGCCCCAGCGGAGCACGTTGGCAGGCAGCTTGCGCGCTACGCGGGCGCCGCCATACCCGCCTGCGGTGGCGGCCACCATCATCATCAGCGCCTGCGGCCACAGCACGATACCGCCTGCTGCGTAGATGGCCACCGCAATCGCGGTGAGCAGCGCAGAGACCAGGTTCTTCATGCCGTTCATGGCGTTGAGCTGGGTTTGCCCCAGCAGGCCGAAAAGTGCCAGCAGCAAGATGCCCAACCCGCCGTTGAAGTAGCCGCCATACCCCGCCACGGCCAGCATGCCCAGGGCCGCCTTCCACGGCGCGGCGGGGCCATGGGCCGACGCGCCGGCCCACTGGCGCAGCCGGGGCCCCAGGGCAAACATCGCCGTGGCCGCCAGCAGCAGCCAGGGCACGACCGTGCGGAAAGTGGCATCGGGCGTGATCAGCAGCAGCGCCGCCCCGGCCGATCCGCCGATGAGGGCCAGCAAAACCACTGCCCGCATGGACAGGCCAGGCGGTGGTTGCATGTCTTCCCGAAACCCCCACGCTCCCGCCATGTAGCCCGGCAACAGCGCCACCGTGCCCGTGGCGTTGGCCACCACGGGCGGCACGCCGGTGAAGACGAGGGCGGGCAGGGTCAGAAAGCTGCCACCACCGGCAACGGCATTGAGGGCGCCGGCGACGAAGGCGGCAGCGACGAGCAGGGCGGTATCCAAAGTATCTCCTTGGCCGCAGTGTTGCGCGCGCGGCATTGCACCGATGTTAGGTGGAGATGCCGCGCTTTCGAGTCCGAATTGCGACCGTAAAAGGTGCGACTGCTTTGCGCGCGGCTGCGTTTTTCAGGTGGGCGATCCGCAGGCTCTTGGGGAAACCCTGCATCCGGTCAGGTTGCGTAGGGGTCTTCAAAACCCAGCTCGCGCAGGATGTCGGTCTCGTACGCCTCCATCTCCTCGGCGTCGGCCTCGCTCGTCTCGTGGTCCCAGCCCTGGGCGTGCAGCGTGCCATGCACGAGCATATGGGCGTAGTGTTCTTCCAGGCTCTTGTTTTGCTCTTTCGCCTCGCGCTCGATCACGGGGGCGCACAGCACCAGGTCGGCGGTCACCACCGGCTCCTGCGTGTAGTCGAAGGTGAGCACGTTGGTGGCGTAGTCCTTCTTGCGGTACTCGCGGTTGAGCTGCAGGCCTTCTTCGGCACCCACGATGCGCACGGTGATCTCCGCGTCGGTGGCCAGGGCGTGGCGAATCCAGCGCGTGACCTTGTGGCGGGGCAGCACAGCCCGGTGGGCAGCGGCTTCGTCAAACGCGCCAAACTGCAGCGACAGGGAGAGTTGGTTTAAAGACATTTGAGGTGTTTTTGAGCTACCAGTGCCCAATTTATAAGCGTAAGTAGCTATCAAATTAGGAGTTCAGTCGCGGGTGCGGGCCGCTGCGGCACGGCGGGGGGCGTCGTAGGCGTCCACGATGCGGGCCACCAGCGGATGGCGCACCACATCGGCGCTGGTGAAGTGGGTGATCGAGATGCCCTTGACGCGCTTCAATACGCGCTCGGCGTCGATCAGGCCGCTCAAGGTGCCCTTGGGCAGGTCGATCTGGCTGACGTCACCGGTCACCACGGCCTTGGCGCCAAAGCCAATGCGGGTGAGGAACATCTTCATCTGCTCGGGCGTGGTGTTCTGTGCCTCGTCGAGGATGACGAACGCGTTGTTCAGCGTGCGACCGCGCATGAAGGCCAGCGGCGCAATCTCGATGGCGTTGCGCTCAAACGCCTTTTGCACCTTGTCGTGTCCCATCAGCTCGTACAGCGCGTCGTACAGCGGGCGCAGATAAGGGTCCACCTTCTGCGCCAGATCGCCGGGCAAAAAGCCCAGGCGTTCTCCAGCCTCCACCGCCGGGCGAGTCAGCACGATCCGCTGCACACTGCTGCGCTCCAATGCATCCACCGCACTGGCCACGGCGAGATACGTCTTGCCTGTGCCGGCAGGGCCGATGCCGAAGGTGATGTCGTGCGTGGCGATGTTCTGCAGGTACAGGTTCTGCGTGGGGGTGCGCCCGCGCAGGTCCGCACGGCGGGTGTTGAGGATGATGGCGTCGTCCGGGGCCTCCAGCAGTTCGCTGTCGCCCGCCAGCATCAGCTGGATATAGTCCTCGCCAATGGGGCGCTCGGCCATCTCATACAGGGCCTGCAGCAGCTCCATCGCCTGCGTGGCCTTGGCCTTGGGGCCGTCGACCTTGAACTGCTCGTGCCGGTGCGCAATGCTCACCTGCAAGGCCACCTCGATGGTGCGCAGGTGCGCATCGGCCGGGCCACACAGGTGGGTGAGCCGGGTGTTGTTGTGGGGGGTGAAGGTGTGGCGCAGGATCACGCGGATAATTCCAGTCAGGCAACGGAAAACAGCAAGAACGGCGGCGCGGCATGTCATGCCCGCGTCGTCAAAGGACATCAATGATAGGCAAATTGACCGGCACCCTGCTGGAGAAGAATCCCCCCGAGGTGCTGCTGGACTGCCACGGCGTGGGCTACGAGGTGAATGTGCCCATGAGCACGTTCTACAACCTGCCCGCCGTGGGCGAGCGTGTGAGCCTGCTGACACAGTTCATCGTGCGTGAGGATGCGCAGCTGCTGTATGGCTTTGCAACCGCCCCTGAGCGCCAGGCGTTTCGTGAGCTGATCAAGATCTCCGGCGTGGGGCCGCGCACTGCGCTGTCCATTCTGAGCGGGATGGGCGTGAGCGACCTGGCGCAGGCGATTTCGCTGCAGGAGGCGGGCCGTTTGGTGAAGGTGCCGGGCATCGGCAAAAAGACATCCGAGCGTTTGCTGCTGGAGCTCAAGGGCAAGCTGGGTGCGGACATGGGGGCTGTGCATGGCGCGGCCACCAGCGATGCGCAAGCCGACATTTTGCAGGCGCTGTTGGCTTTGGGCTACAGCGACAAGGAGGCGGCTGCGGCGCTCAAGGCGCTGCCAGCGGAGGTGGGGGTGAGTGACGGAATTAAGCTGGCGTTGAAGGCGTTGGCCCGCTGATAATCGCCCCGAAATGTTCGCCCCACAATGGTTTGGTGGTGACCCTTTTGAGGCTTGCAAGCGTGAGTCGTAGCGATTTCTAGGATGCAGATAATGAAAAAGTTTTCCGTAGTGCGTTGGGTACCCGCCCTCTTCTCGGCAGCAGCGCTGCTGGTGGCGTGTGGTGGTGGCACAGGTGACGCGGCACCTAACGCTCCGTTGCTGTCTCAGGTGGACAGCAGGGTTCAGCCTGTAGAAGCCGTGCAGGATGTTGCTCGAGTGAAGTCCCGCAGTGCCACTGCAGCGCCGTCAGCAGCTGTGGTCGCGTTGGCAGAACTGGCTGCGGAAAAGACCCAGTCCGTGGACTCGGTGGGGCCACGGCTCGTGGGGCAAGGCCGTGATGTGGAGGCGACCAAGTCTGTGTCTGCGATGGGAGCCCTGTGGAAGTGGCGCAAAGCACCTGCGGGTGGCCTGGTTGCTGCGGTGAGCTTCAGTGCGGAAGGGGCCTATGGTTTGCGGCTGGGAGTGCTTGTTCAGCAGCTTCCGGGCAGCGCAGTGGTGCGCGTTTATACGCAGGCGGCGCCTGACAAGGTGTTCGAGATCTCCGGGCAGGAAATTCTCCAACTGATCGAGCGCAATCAGGCTGCGGGCGACCGTTCGGATGCTGCTCGCACGTGGTGGACACCTGATACCGGGGGCGGTGAGGTGACCTTGGAAGTGGAGTTGCCGCTTGGCATTGCCGCGAGTACCTTGCAAATTTCGGTACCCCAGCTGTCGCACATCTTCGCGAACTTGTCCGTACCCACCGAGCAGGAATACCAAGAACAAATTCAGCAGAATGCGAAAGCCATCGGCGATGCCGACACCTGTAACCTGGACGCCACTTGCTACAACGACGGCGCCAACGAACGCAATGCGGTCGCGCGCATGGTATTTGTTAAAGGAGCGAATGCCTACCTGTGCACAGGCACATTGCTCAACGATGGCAGCTCCAGTGGCAAGCCTTACTTCCTGAGTGCCAACCACTGTATTTCAGATCAGACCGTGGCTTCGTCCTTGCAGACGGACTGGTTCTTCCGTTCGTCGAGCTGTAACAGTGGTGCACTGCAGAGTTCGAGTACCAAGAAGGTAGGAGGGGCCAAACTTCTCTACGCCAGTGCCGATACCGATACATCGTTTCTCTTGCTCAACGACACACCTCCCGCAGGAGCGGTTTTTGCGGGGTGGGATGCATCTGCCGTGGCTGCAGGAGTCTCTACCATCGGTTTGCACCATCCCCGTGGCGACCTCCTTAAGTTGAGCTATGGGGCAGTGGTCGGCCAATCGACTTGCACCACGATCTCTGACACGCAATTTTCGTGTGGAGGGACCAGCGGTAACTACTACCGAGTTAACTGGAGCCAAGGCACTACCGAGGGGGGCAGCAGTGGTTCTGCGCTGTTCAGGAACGGCAAGGTGGTAGGCACCCTGTATGGAGGGAGTGCCATTTGTACCAACAAGTCGTCATCGGACTTCTATGGCCGTTTTGACGTGGCTTACAACGCTGCTTTGAAGAACTGGCTGGCATCGGCAGTCAGCAGTGGTCGCGCAGCTGTTTACCGGTTTTACAACAGCAAAACTGGCGCGCATTTCTACACGGCCAGTGCTGCCGAGCGGGATTTTGTGATTAAAACCTTCCCAGAGTTCGGATATGAAAATATCGCGTTCTACGCTTATCCGGATGCCAGCTCCGGCAAGGACCCCGTGTTTCGTTTCTACAACGCCACCAGCGGCGCACATTTTTACTCGGGCAGTGTGGAAGAGCGCGACTATGTGATCACTCATTTTCCTGAATATCGCTACGAGGTCGTCAGCTGGTATGCACAGAAGGCTGAGGGCAACGAGTCTTCTCCGATCTACCGCTTCTACAACGCAAAGACGCGAGCACACTTTTACACGATCAGTGCTGCTGAGCGAGACTTTGTGATTCAGGTCCACAAGGACTTTCAATATGAGGGCCCCATGTACTACGCATGGACTTCGCAGTGAGTTTGTGCCGCAGTATCTAAGGCGCAGACTCTCCCTGCTCACACAATGACCATCCAGACCGACGACTTCACCCCCGCCCCCGCCAAACGCGTCATCTCCGCAGTTCCCGTTTCGCCCCAAGAGGAGGCCATCGAACGTGCCCTGCGCCCCAAACTCTTGCAGGAGTATGTGGGGCAGGCCAAGGCCAGGGAGCAGTTGGAAATCTTCATCGGCGCGGCGAGGAAGCGGGGTGAGGCGCTGGACCATGTGCTGCTGTTCGGCCCGCCCGGCCTGGGTAAGACCACGCTGTCGCACATCATCGCGGCGGAGTTGGGCGTAAACCTGCGCCAGACCAGCGGCCCGGTGCTGGAAAAGCCCAAGGACCTAGCGGCGCTGCTGACCAATCTGGAAAAGAACGACGTTCTCTTCATCGACGAGATCCACCGCTTGTCACCCGTGGTGGAGGAAATCCTCTACCCTGCGCTGGAGGACTACCAGATCGACATCATGATCGGAGAGGGGCCGGCAGCGCGCAGCATCAAGCTGGACCTTCAGCCCTTCACCCTGGTGGGCGCCACCACGCGTGCGGGCATGCTGACCAACCCGTTGCGCGACCGCTTCGGCATCGTGGCGCGGCTGGAGTTCTATACGGCCGAGGAGCTGGCGCGCATTGTCCAGCGCAGTGCCGGGTTGCTCCATGCACCGATGGATGAGGAAGGTGGCTTCGAAATCGCCCGCCGCTCGCGCGGCACACCGCGCATTGCCAACCGGCTCCTGCGCCGGGTGCGCGACTATGCAGAGGTCAAGGGCGATGGGCGCATTACCAAACCCATTGCCGACAAGGCGCTGGCCATGCTCGATGTGGACCCGCAAGGCTTTGACGTGATGGACCGCAAGCTGCTCGAAGCCGTGATCCACCGCTTCGATGGCGGCCCCGTGGGGCTGGACAACATCGCGGCCAGCATTGGCGAAGAGGCCGGCACCATCGAGGACGTGATCGAGCCCTATCTGATCCAGCAGGGCTTCCTGCAGCGCACGCCGCGTGGACGCATTGCCACGCTGGCGGCGTTCCGCCACCTGGGGGTTACGCCGCCGAAGGCGAGCGGGCAAGATCTGTTTGGGGTGTGAGGGGCGTGGCAGAGCCGGGCTCTCCGCGGGCTGTGCCCCGCAGCATGCCTGCCACGATCAGCGCCTGCGCAGCGTAATACGTCGCCAGCACCCAGACCTGCGCCATGGGCAGGGGCGTCACAAACCGGTTGGTGGCCAGCAGCGCGTCGCTGAGCATGAAAAACCCGGCGCCGATGGCGACACACAGCGAAGCGGTGTCGCGCAACACGGTGGCACGGCCCACCGACTGGGCCGCCATCAGCGCGATCACCAGCACATAGGCAGCGACGGGGGCGCGCAATGCAGGCGGCAGGCCGCCCGCCCACAGAAAGGCGTACATGGCCACGCCGATGCCCAGTGTGGCCACCAGCGCACCCCGGTGCGGAAACCACGCCAGTCCACTTTTGAACAGCGCCACATAAAACAGATGCGCTACCAGAAAGCTCACCAGGCCGGGGATGAAGAAGCCCTGGAACATGAGGAACACATCCCCCGCCAATGACCCGCCCAGGGCCGCGATCAGCAAGACCCAGGGAGTTTTTGCGCCTGGTGCACCTCTTGCGCTAGTCGAATATGCACTGGCAGCTACCAAAATAATAGCAATCGCCATGGTCAGCGGTTTGAACAGCCAATGCCATTGTGTGAACTCCAGCGCACTGGTGGCCGTGGCCAGTGCCGCGCTTTGCAGCATCAGCGCCATCAGCATGCGAAGGCGCCCCTGCATCACAGCGCCCAGCGACCATTGCACTGTCAGCAGCACAGCGAACCAGACGGCGCTGTGCGCCAGCGGCGCCGCATCGGCCTGCCACAAAAAGGCCGCCACGCCCCCGAGCAGCAGCACAAATTGCACCAGTGCAAACCATTGCACGGCGCGCGACATCGGTGGGTGGTAGAGCGCCATCTGCGCCATGCTGAAGGCCGGCTTGGGAAAGCGCTCCGCCACGTCCGCAGGCCGCCAGCCCGGCGGATTGATCCAGACCTTGAGCTTGTCGAGCCAGCTGCGTGCGTGCCAGCTGTCGTGCGCCAGCCCGGCGTACACCTGGGCGTTGGCCCACAGCGGGTCCCAGCTGTTGAGCAGGCCGCGCGTGCCGTACACACATTTCTCCTGCGCGTCTTCATCCTTGAAGGTGCCAAACAGTCGGTCCCACAGGATCAGGATGCCGCCGTAGTTTTTGTCCAGATAGGCGTCGTTGACGGCATGGTGCACGCGGTGGTTGCTCGGGCTGCAGAACCAGCGGTCGAACCAGCCCAGGCGTCCCACCTGCTCGGTGTGCACCCAGAACTGGTAGAGCAGGTCAATCAGCGCCACGGCGCCGAACACCAGCGGCGGAACGCCCGCCAGTGCCATGGGCACATAAAAGATCCAGCCCAGCAGCGCGCCCGAGCTCGTCTGGCGCAGGGCGGTGCTGAGGTTGTAGTCCTGGCTCTGGTGGTGCACCGCGTGCGCGGCCCACAGCACCGCCGATTCATGCCCCATGCGGTGGAGCCAGTAGTAGCACAAGTCGTAGAACACCAGCGCCAGCAGCCAGCCGGGCAGGCTGGTCCAGAACGCATCGTTGCGCCACAGCGCCACGTGCTCGAACAGGGCGGTGTAGATGCCGATGCGCAGCAGCCGCGTGAACACTGCGCTGGTCTGGCTGAGCATGCCCAGGCTGATGCTGCTGACGGCATCGGCCAGGCGGTAGGTGTTGCGCTGGCGCTTGAAGCCAATGGCCAGCTCAAGGGCGATCAGCAGGAAGAAGACGGGTGTGGCAAGGACGATGATCTGGCTGGGGCTCATGTTGCCGGATTGTGGTCCAGCAGCCAGCTCACACCGGGGCAGGTGAACCCCTATAGCCCCGGTGTTTAGAGGGCTGCGCCTATGTCAGCGCTCCCCGTGCATCCACCCGGATGATGCGCTCCACCGTGCCGGCCGCCAAACCGCCGCGCACGCCGATCAAAAAGTCATGCAGATTGACCGTGGGGTCGCAATGGCCAGGGATGAGCCAGAGCATGTGTCCCAGGCTGGGCAGGCGGGCATCGGGAGCGTCTGCGTAGAGCAAGCCATGCTCGTCGCCCCCGTTGGCATAGCGCAGGGTGCGGTCGGCGGGCAGCAGGGCCACCGTGGGCAGGCCGGAGTCAATGGCGTGGCTCTTGTGACCGGCGTCGCACACGGCGTGGGTGTCGCGCACCGACACCACCTGGGTCTTGACGTACAGCGCATGTTCAAACGCGGGCTGCGCAGGATCGCGTTCGTTGCGCGCGTAATCTGCGTCCATGAACAAAAACGAGCCTGCCTGCAACTCGCCAAACACGCCGCTGGCGGCCTCGTGAACCAGAGTGCCTGTGCCTGATCCGGTGATCAGCGGCACGGGCAGCCCGGCGGCTTCGATGAGCTGGCGCGTGTGATCCGCCGCGCGAACGACAGCGGCGATGGTCTCGCGCCGACCCACGCTGCTGGCCAGGTGCTGGGCGCGCCCATGGTAGGCCTGCAGCCCCGCAAACCGCAGGCGGGGGCTGCGCGACACGGCCAGCGCGAGAGGCACGGCGGCCTCGCCCGGCGGCACGCCGCAGCGGCCCTGGCCCACGTCGATCTCGACCAGCACATCGATGCCCGCATCGCTGCCGTACTGCGCCATGGCTTCGGCCAGGCGTTCGATGCCGTCGATGTGGTCCACGGCCACGCCCAGGCGACCGCCGCGTGCCGCCAGCAGCGCCGCCAGCCGCGCCACGCGGTGCAGCTTGGGCATGGCAATGACCTGGTTGGTGATGGTGATGTCATCCACCCCACCGGCGGCCAGCGCCTCGGCCTCGGCCACTTTCTGCACACACACGCCCTGGGCGCCGGCACGTTGCTGCAGCAGCGCGAGTTCGGCGCTCTTGTGCAGCTTGGCATGGGGGCGCCAGCGCACGTGGTGCTTGCGCGCGAAGTCGGCCATGCGCTGGATGTTGCGGTCCATGGCATCCAGGTCCACCACCAGTGCGGGGGTGTCGATAGCGTCCACCCGCTGGCCGATGGTGGATTGCAATTCAGGCGTGGTTTTCATCGCGCAGGACAATCTGGTCAAGGTGTTGGGTGTCCGCCCAGCCGACGAGGGTGAGGCCGTCAGGCGTCCACAGCAGGCGGTTGATGGCGGCGTTGGAGAGTTGCCAGGTGCGCGGCGCCTGGATGTCCTGGCGCGTGGCCAGGCGGTACAGCACATCGAGCACGCCGCCGTGCGCCACCATCACCACCTGCTCGCCCACATGCTGCTGCGCCAGCGCGGTCACGGTGCGTTCGATGCGGTCCCGCAAGGTGACAAGGGATTCGCCGCCCTCGGGCGTGTAGTGGGGGTCGCGCTTGCGCCAGCGCAATGCGTCCTCAGGCAGCTCGGCCTCGATCTCGGCAAACGTGCGGCCCTGGAAGTGCCCGAAGCTGCGTTCGCGCAATCCCGGCTCGGTCTTCAACGGGGCGCCTGTGGTGTGGGCCACGGCCTGGGCGGTGGCGTGCGCGCGTTGCAGGTCGCTGGTGTAGATGGCGGCAATCGGCTCGCCCACCAGGGCCTGCGCGACCTGGGCGGCCTGCCACAGGCCGGTGTCGTTGAGCGGGATGTCCAGGTGGCCCTGGATGCGGGTGTCCACGTTCCAGGCGGTTTCGCCGTGGCGGATGGCAACGATGCGGGTGGCGTGCATGCAATAGACGGGCGTAGAGGGAATCAGTGTGAGGGCGGAACCAATGGAAGGCGTACTTGCCGTGGCCCCTCGGGCGGCTTCGGAAAGCCGTTGAGTGCGGCGTCGAACAGCACGCCATAGACGGCCGGATCGCTCACCCACACATCTTCGTGCACGGCGGAGGTTTCGTACACGACGGCCTGGGTTCTGGCGTCGCGCATCACGATGCTGACCGCGCGGCGGTGCAGGGGCGTGGGCTCGCCAAAACGCCACATGCCATGCACGCCCCAGCCTCGGCCATACCAGCCGCCCATGCCCCAGGGGCCGGGGCCGTAAGGGCCGTACGGGCGGAACGGGTCATAGCGCGGCACGGCGTCGGCCTGCACGCCCAGTTGCACCAGCAGGCGGGGCGCAGCATCGTCGCGCTGCAGGCCCGCGCGCGCCAGGGCCTGTTCGGCCAGTGTGGTGATGGTGTCGAACGAAGGGGCCTGCTGCGAAGGCAGGCGCTCAATGCCGTACGTAGCGGGTGCGGGCACGGCCGCCAGCGTTGAGAAGCTCTGCACCTGGCTCTCCACCACGCGAGTGGTGCTGCAGCCTGCGAGCAGGGTGACGGTGAGGCCCAGGAGCAGGGCGGGAATCCATCGGCGTTGTGTCATGGTCAGAGTGTCCTGAAACACGGATCTCCGTGAGAGTGCCGCTGGCCCCGGCAGTTCACGACAGTTGCACCACCTGCACGCCGGGCAGCGATGGCGATGGCGCCGCAAACTCTTCCTTGTCAAAGGCCTTGTCGCCGTCTTCGCTGGCGATGCCGGTGGCTTTGGCGTTCTTGAAGTCGTACAGACTGCCGTCCAGCAGGTGCGAGGGCACCACGTTCTGCAGGGCGTTGAACATGTTCTCCACGCGGCCGGGGAAGCGCTTTTCCCACTCGCGCAGCATCTCGCCCACCTGCTTGCGCTGCAGGTTCTCTTGGCTGCCGCACAGGTTGCAGGGGATGATGGGGAAGTTGCGGTGCGCAGCCCAGCGGGCGGTGTCTTTCTCGGCCACGTAGGCCAGTGGGCGGATCACCACATGCTTGCCGTCGTCGCTGACCAGCTTGGGCGGCATGCTCTTCATCTTGCCGCCAAAGAACATGTTGAGCAGCAGCGTCTGCAGGATGTCGTCGCGGTGGTGGCCCAGCGCGATCTTGGTGCAGCCCAGCTCATCGGCCACGCGGTACAGAATGCCCCGGCGCAGGCGGCTGCACAGGCTGCAGGTGGTCTTGCCCTCGGGGATCAGCTTCTTGACGATGCTGTAGGTGTCCTCGTTCTCGATGTGGAAGGGCACGCCGGTGCTGGCCAGGTACTCGGGCAGCACATGCTCAGGAAACCCCGGCTGCTTCTGGTCCAGATTCACGGCCACCAGGTCAAAGTGGATGGGCGCGCGGGCCTTGAGCTTGAGCAGGATGTCCAGCAGCGCATAGCTGTCCTTGCCACCCGACATGCACACCATGACCCTGTCGCCTTCTTCAATCATGTTGAAGTCGACGATGGCCTTGCCGACTTCGCGGCACAGGCGCTTTTCCAGCTTGTGGGTTTCACGCTCGATCTTCATTCGGGCGGCGCCGCTGGCGGCTGCCTCTGCAGGCTCGTCGGCCCAGCCGACGGGGGCGAAGAGGGCGGGGTTGGTGGTCGGGGCTTCGTTCACTACGGTGCTCATGGGGTCACCACTGTCCTGTCTCGACGCGAATGGCCACTTCGCAGTCGTCAAAAATTTCGAGTTTGGCAATCTTCACGCGCACGCCCAGCACACCGGGCAGCTGCATCAGGCGGTTGGCCAGCTTGCCGATCAGGCTCTCCAGCAGGTTCACATGCTCGGCCGTGCACTCGTCGATGATGATCTGGCGCACACGCCGGTAGTCCAGCACATGGCCGATGTCGTCGTCGCGCGGGGCCAGCGGCTGCACGCCCAGGCTCAGTTCGGCATCGACCTGAATGGGTTGCGGGTCGGTCTTTTCGTGGTCGAGGATGCCTAGGTTGGCATCGAAGCGCAAACCGGTGAGCGTCAGGATCTGCGTGCCAGTCATCTGGGAAGGGGTCTGTGTCATGGTGGGGGCTCGTTGTGTGCGCAAGCGCTGGGCTCACATCAACGAGAAATCGCGGTCAAACTTCATCAGGTGCTGGCCGCCATCGACCAGCAGCGTGGTGCCGGTGATGGAACGGTTCTCCAGCGCAAACTTCACCGTGGCGGCCACGTCCTCGGCGGTGGAAGAGCGGCCCAGGGGGCTGAGGGAATGCAACTGGGCGAACTTTTCGTCGCTCAGCATATGGCTGGTCAATGTGAGGCCGGGTGCCACGCCCACCACACGCACGCGCGGCGCCAGGGCCAGCGCCAGCATGGTGCCGGCGGCTTCCAGCGCGGCCTTGGAGAGCGTGTAGCTCATGAAGTCGGGGTTCTGGTTCCAGAGCTTCTGGTCCAGCAGGTTGACCACGGCGCCCTGCGCGTCGGCCTCACCCGCCGCCACCCGGTCGGCCAAATGCTGGTGCAGGGCCTGGGCCAGCAGCACGGGGGCCGCGGTGTTGCTGCGCAGATGCTTTTCGAGCGCGGCAAAGCCAAAGGTCTCTACGTTGTCGTGCTCGAACAGGGAGGCGCTGTTGACCACCGCGTCAACGCTGCCAAAGTGCGCCACCACGCGGGGCAGCAGGCCGCGCACGGCGGCTTCGTCATCAAAATCGGCCTCAAAATGGGCGCTTGCGCTAGTCAATCTTGCACATTCAGCTACTGTATTGATAGCATCTTGCGCTGACGAGCGGTAGTGCACCGCCACCTGCCAGCCGCCGGCAGCCAGGGCCAGCGCAATGCTGCGACCCAGGCGCTTGGCGGCACCGGTCACCAGCACGGTGCGGGGGCGGTGGGGAAGGGGAGGGATGGAC